>JAISAV010000163.1 GCA_031266545.1 Odoribacteraceae bacterium
GGCACCTCTTCCAGCAGCGGCACGGCGGCTTGTTTCAAGGCGCCCAGCTCGTACGCGAGGCCCGAGTTAAAAAACACGTCGGCCTCCTCCTGGTACGGGACGATATGCTTCTGCTCGCCGGAGAGGACGCTTTCCCAGCGGCGGAGCGTGTCGACGGCGGAGTAGCCCCGGTACTTGTGGTCGCGGATGATTCGCCGGATCAGGCGATTGTCCGTCGGGTTGATGATATTATGGTCATCGATGGAGATGGAGGTCAGCGCCGAGATAAATATCTTGAAGATGCACTCGCGCGGCAGCCCGGCGGTCAGGCGCGGGTTCAGCCCGTGGATACCCTCGATGATGAGCACCCCGCGGGCGGGGACGCGCAACTTCTCGCCGTCGCGGTAGCGGCAGCCAGTCTCGAAGGAGAACTTGGGGATCTCCACCTCCTCGCCGCGCGAGAGGCGGCGGAGGTCGTCGTTAAAGGTGGCGATGTCGAGCGCGTCGATGGTCTCGAAATCATACTCCCCGTTCTCGTCGCAGGGGGTATCCTCGCGGTTAAAAAAGTAATTGTCCAGCGAGAGGTTGACGGGCCACGCGCCGTTGACCATGAGCTGGACGGCGAGCCGCTTCCCGAAGGTCGTCTTCCCGGAGGAGGAGGGACCGGCGATCAGGATCACCTTGACCTTTCCCCGGCGCGCCCGTATCATGTCGGCCACGCGCGAGATTTTCTTCTCGTGCAGGGCCTCGCCGATCTTGATGATCTCCCCGGCGTGCCCCTCCCCGACGAGGCGGTTAAAGTCGCCGATGCAGGAGAGTCCCATCTTCTTCCCCTGCTTTTTATACCCGCCGAGGAGGTGAAAAAGTTTCCGCTGCTCGACCCGCGGGAGGAGTTCCCCCGGGTTCGCCCGGTCGGGCATGCCCAGCAGCATCCCCCCCTCGTGGGGCACGAGGTCGAAAACCTTCACGCACCCCGTGCACGGGACCAGCGTGCCGTAAAAATAGTCGCGCGTGTCGTCGAGGACGTACACCGAGGTATACGTCTTGCCCCGCGTGGAGAGCAAGGCCCCCTTGTCGCGCAGCCCCGCCCGGTTAAACAGGCGGATGGCCTCCCCCGTGAGGGTCTCCTCGCGCAGGATCTCCACGTTGGCGCCCACGATCTCGCGCATCTTCAGGCGGACGCGCTCGATCGCCCCCGCGTCCACGCCCGTCGCGGGCAGCAGCCGACAGAACATCCCGTTGGAGATAAAGTGCTCCACCACGAGGCGCTTGCGGGGGAAAAGCATCTTGACGGCCCTGTAAAGCACGAAGATCAGCGAGCGGGCGTAGATGCTGTAACCGTCCAGCGAGGAGAGCGTGATAAATTGCACGGACTTGGGCTTGTAGACCTCGTAGTGCAAGTCCTGTATCTCGTTATTCACCAGCGCGCCCAGGATATCCTCGTGGTTATCGGGGAAAACGATTTTCTTGACCTCCTTCAGGCTGCTGCCGGTGGTGACGGTAACGTGGGCGCGGGTATTCTCGCAGAAAATGGTCACGGTGTTCTCTTGCATCGCGTTTATTTTTTTAACGGTAAGCCTTTTTGTTCGTCGGGATGGCCACGAGGTACGTTTTCCCCGGTGCGACCTTCAACGCCCGCCCGCGCAACCACGGGTTGAAACGTTTTAACGTCTTGTACGAGATCCCGTTCTCTCGCGCGAAGACGGCCAGGGTGTCAATGCCGGCGGTCACATCAAGCGTCTCGTACTCCTCCAGCGGGTAAGCCTCCGGGACGTGGAAGCCGTAAAGGCCGGGAGATTCCAGCACCTGCTTCAGGGCCAGCAGGCGGAAGAGGTAGCGGTTGGTCTCCTCGGCGAGGAGCAGGTCGTAGTAACTCGTCTCTTTCTGCAACTCGATCTGCCGGGCGATGCTATTCTCCCCCGCATTGTAAGCGGCGGCGGCCAGGCTCCACGACCCGAAACGCTCCTTCATCTTCTTCAGGTAGCGACAGGCCGCCCGCGTGGCCTTCTCGACGTGATAGCGCTCGTCCACCTCCCCGGTCACCTCCAAACCATACTCGGCGGCGGTACCCTTCATGAACTGCCAGAGGCCGACGGCCCCGGCGGGCGACACGGCAAGAGGGTTCAACGTGCTCTCGATCACGGGCAAGTACTTGAAATCCACGGGAACGCCTTCCTCCCGGAGGATCGGCTCGACGCGGGCGAAATAACGCGGCGCGTTCTTCAGCAACTGGATCGTCTGGGAGTGCAGGTAAGCATTCACGATCAACTCCCGGCGGAGGGCCTCCGCGATGTCCTGCCGCCACAACGGGACTTCCTCGCCGGCCAGCGCGAGGCGGGCGGGAAAATAGACGTCGCCGGAGAGCGGGGACGATTCCCCCGCGTCCGGGAGCGGTTCGCGGGCGGGTTCCCTCCCGGCGTATCCCAAGCGAATGATGGCCAAGACGCTTGCCGCGGTAAGCAGGGCAACGATCAGGCACGTGTGTTTGTTTTTCATGGCGATATTTTCTAATTCGTAAACGGCGCGCAAATTACCTCCTTTTTCGCGATTTTCCTCGACTTTCGCGGCCTCGTCATGTTAAAAAAAAGGAACGCCTGAATAGTATCAACCCATGTCAGGATAGGACAGGCCGGTGCGCACGTGAAAATATGTACGATAGTTTCAACAGTTATGTACGATAAGTTAATCCTTCATGAGTTGCCTGTATTAGATTCGCGCATCATTTTATCGCGGGTGACCCCGGTAAACCGCGTGAAGCGGTGGCGGCGGGTAAGCCATGTTAAACCTTATTAACCAAAACAACTGACTGAGATGAACATCAAGGGAGTTTCTACACAAATGAATCGCGGGAGCGGGAAGTTCCCGTTTATCGCGCGTGTCCCGTTCGCGTTGTGGCTGTGCTTGATCCTCGTGGCTTGTCCCGCGGCGACGCGGGCGCAGGTCGCCCGGGGGGAGTCGGCGGCGCCACAGCCCCGCGATCGCGTGATCACGGGCGTCGTCGCGGACGAGCAGGGGAATCCCATCGCGGGGGCGCACGTGCTGCTCGCGGGACGCGAGGGAGTGGGGACGGCGACCGGCACCAACGGTACTTTCACGCTTTCCGTGCCGGCGGCCGGCAGCCTTCGCGTGCAGTCCCTCGGCTTCGAGGAGCAGACGGTGGCGCTGGACACGCGCTCGTATTATTTTATCCGGCTGGTGGAGAAGGTGGAGGTGATCGACGAGGTGCTCGTCGTTGGCTACGGCGTGCAACGGAAGGAGAGCGTCGTGGGCGCAATCTCGCAGGTGAAGGGCGAAGAGCTGACGCGCACCGGCCAAACGAGCATCACGAACGCGCTCGCGGGCAAGTTGTCCGGCGTGGCCACGATCCAGCGATCGGGGATGCCCGGTAGCGATGACGCGGAGATCGTGATCCGCGGCCTGTCGAGCTTCAACAGTTCCAGCCCGCTGGTGCTGGTGGACGGCGTGGAGCGCGACTTCACGAGCATCGACCCGCACGAGGTGAGCAGCATCTCCGTGCTGAAGGACGCTTCCGCGACGGCCGTCTTCGGCGCCCGCGGGGCGAACGGCGTGATCATCGTCACGACGCGGCGGGGGATCGAGGGGAAGCCGCGGTTGAACCTCTCTTTCTCCGCCGGTATCCAGAAACCTATCAATGTCGCGGAGCACGTCGACGCGTACACGACGATGTCACTGCTGAACGTGGCGCTGATGAACGGCCGGCAGTTCTCGGAGCTGATCTCGGAGGCGGAGTTGCAGGAGTACGCCAACCCCTCGTCGCGGCTCAACGCGATCCGTTACCCGGACGTCGACTGGTTCAAGGAGCTTACCGAGCCGTTCGCGCCCGCGATGAACGCCAATTTTAACATCCAGGGGGGCACGCGCTTTGTCAAGTATTTCGCGTCGGTGGGGTACTCCCACCAAGGCTCGCTGTTCAAGGCGTGGCAGGACGGGAAGTTCGACACGCGCTTTTATTATAACCGCGTGAACTACCGCGCCAACCTCGACTTTAGCCTGACGGGCGGCACGACGCTCTCGTTTAACCTCGGCGGCAACGTGGGCATCCAGAACAAGCCCGTGCCGCGGGTGAACGACGCCGAGTTGTGGAAGTTCGTCTTCGGGGCGAGCACGACGAAGACGCCGATGTATTACCCCGCGTGGGTGATGGAGGAGATCCCCGACCCGGACTACCCCGGTCTCGCGGAGGATCGCTTCATCGACAACATGGGCGACGTCACGTTTAACCCCTACTTCACGCTGGCGGGCGGCAAGTTCAACCAGTTCACGGACTCCAAACTCTTCTCGGACATCAGCCTGAAACAAGATCTCGATTTCATCACGAAGGGGCTGTCGGCGAGCGGGAAATTCTCGCTGAGCACCTATTACCGCTACAATTCCCTCTCCACGCAGTACACGCAGGCGAGCTACATGCTCGACTTCTCGAAGGTCGGGACGGGCGTCAACCCGTGGTCGCGCGAGGGGAGCACGAACGAGGTCTACACGCCGAATCCCCCCTACACGAGCATCGGCGGGCTGAGCGACGGGTATTATCATGACCTTTATTATGACATGTCGCTGAATTACAAGCGGTCGTTCGGCCTCCACGCCGTGACGGGCCTCTTGTTGCTCAACCGGCAGGAGGCCGACAAGGGGACGGCCTTCACCTATTATAACGAGGCGGTGGTGGGGCGCGCCACGTACGATTTCGCGCACCGCTACCTCGCGGAGTTCAACATGGGGTATACCGGATCGGAGCGTTTCGCGCCGGGCAACCGGTTCGGGTTCTTCCCGTCGGGCGCGGTGGGCTGGGTGGCTTCCGAGGAGCCGTTCTTCCAGCGGGCGTTGCCGTGGGTGAACAAGTTCAAGATTCGTTTCTCGCTGGGGCTTGTCGGTAGCGATTACGCGAATAATCGCTGGTTGTACATCAGCGACTTCTCGAAGGACGCCAACGGCTACATCCGGGAAGACCCCTCGGCCAACAACGTCGCCCAGTGGGAAGAGGCGAGGAAGCGCGACCTTGGCGTGGAGATGGCTTTTCTCGGCGATCGGCTGTCGTTTTCCGTGGACCTGTTCGACGAGAAGCGCGACAAGATGCTGATCTCCGTCAGCAATACCGTCCCGATGTGGGTCGGCAACTCCTACAAGGAGCTGAACAAGGGGAAAATCAAGAAGCACGGCTTCGAGCTGGAAGCGGAATTCCGCGACCGGCTGTCGGGAGGTTTCTCGTATTACGTCCGCGGTAATTTCGGTTTCAACGAGAACCGCATCCTCTACCAGGACGACGCCCCCTACGCCCTCGATCACCAGAAGCTGACGGGCACGGCCATCGGCGGGCAGAACAAGGGGGCTTACCTCACCGGCAACGGCTACTACACGTCGGTGGACGACATTCACAACAACGTCTCCGCCCTCTCGGACGTCGGCGCCCTCGTGGTGGGCGACCTGAAGTTCCTCGATTACATGACGGACGGGACGATCAACCGCGACGACCTCACGCAAGTGAAAGGCTCGACGCAACCGCCGATCGGGTACGCGTTTGGCGGCGGGTTCCAGTGGAAGGGGTTCGACTTCAGCTTCCTTTTCCAGGGATACGCGCGGAAGTATATCAACTTCGACCAGATGTACGAGTACGAGTTCTACAAGGGTAACTACCGCGTGCACGTCTCGCAGCAAGATTACTGGTCGCCCGCGAACCCGAACGGCAATCACGCCGCACTGCACTACACCGCCGGGTGGATCGACAACCTCGCTTGGTCGGGCATCGACGAGGCGACGACGGTGGCCGGTTACGCCGCCAAGATCGCGGGCAAGTCGTGGCGCCGCGCCGACTTCCTCCGCCTGAAGGAGGTCTACCTCGCCTACACGCTGGAGTCCGCGCGCCTGAAGGAGTGGATGGGCATCCGGCACGTGCGCTTCCACGCGACAGGCACCAACCTACTGACGTTCACCCCGCTGATCGAGGGAGACCCTGAGAATACCTACCTCCTCTACGGCAATTACCCGCAGATGATGACGATCAAGGGCGGGCTGGAAATATCATTTTAACACGCGAAAGTTATGAAACAGACAAGACAATACATGCACGGGGTGACGGCGTGGATCGTGGTGATCTTCGCGGTCGTCGGCCTCTCTTCCTGTCTCGAGGAGTACCTCGATCGCTCGCCCGATTCGGGGCTTGACGAGAACGAGGTGTTCTCGAAGTTCGCTAATTTCAAGAGCTTCTTCTACTCGGTTTATGACGGAGCGGATAAAACTGACGGGACGGGGGTGAATATCAAACCTCATTACCCGCTGTACCATGCCCGCTGGGATCAAAAGATGACGATGGAATCGCTCACCGACATGTGCGACATGGTGCGCTACCAGTACGCGCAGCCACCCAAGCGGGGGGAGGGTTCCGAGCTGTTCGCCCAGCAGATAGGTTATTATCACAACCGGGCGAAGGTGCCGCAGTCGTGGAAGGCGATCCGCGTCTGCAACATGACGATCGAGCATATCGACGACGTGCTCGATATTTCGGCCATCGACAAGAACGATTTCCTCGGGCAAGCCTATTTCGTACGCGCGTTTTGCCACTTCGAGCTGTTCCGCTTCTACGGATCGTTGCCCTACATCGACAAGGCGCTCGGTCCGAACGACGAGTGGGACTTGCCGCGCATGGACGCGCACGACATGTTGCTGAGGATCGCCGAGGATTTCGAGACGGCAGCCACCTATCTCGCCGCCGCCGGCAAGACGCGACGCGATCCCGCGAGCGGCGCCGGTCACCTCGCCGACCCCGACCAGGGCAAGCCGAACGGCGCGACGGCCAAAGCCTTCAAGGCGCGGGCCTTGCTCTACGCGGCCAGCCCGCTGAATAACCCGTCGAACATCTCCGCCTACTGGGAAGAGGCCGCCATCGCCTGCTGGGATGCGCTGAGTGTCGCCCTCGAGAACGGCTATAGCCTGTTGTCCAAGGCGGAATACACGCGCAACTTCTACGGGACCAAATACACCAACGAGCACTTGTGGACGGATGGCTCCACCACCGGGACGTTCAGCATCACTAACGCCGCCAGTTTCGAGACCCTTATCCCGAGCGTCTTCTGGAGCCAGGCGAACGCCTCCGGCCAGTGTCCCACCGAAAACTTCGTCACCCGCTTCGAGACGGACGAGGGCTATCCCCTCTACACGGACGAGGAACGCGCCACCGCCATCGCCGCCGGGAAGTATAACGCCCAGAATCCTTACGTCCACCGCGACCCGCGCTTCGACTTCATCGTGATCTATAACCAGAAGCCGCTGAACGGCTACGGCAACGCCTCCCTGTATATCGAGGAGAACGGATCGCGCCCGGCCGGATCGCTGATGCCCCTCACGCCCACCGACAGGTACACGCGCACGGGCTACTACGAGCGCAAGCGCACCGGGGATTTCGCGGCAAGGTCGTCGGTGACGAGCCTGGCGATAACCGACCCGATCATCCGCCTCGCGGAGCTTTACCTGAATTACGCCGAGGCCGCCAACGAGGCTTACGGCCCGAACGGCGCGGCCCCCGGCGCCTCGCTGACGGCGCTACAGGCCCTCAACAG
>JAISAV010000010.1 GCA_031266545.1 Odoribacteraceae bacterium
GCCACGTCGACCCGCTCGCCCGGCGAGTGCACGTCCCTCAGCGTGGGGCCGAAGGAGACCATGTCCATGTCGGGGTATTTCTCGAGGAATAGCCCGCACTCGAGGCCGGCGTGTATCGATCGCACCACGGGAGGTTTCCCGAAAAGCCGCTCGTACGACGCCGCGACCACCTGCAGGAGGGCCGACGCCGGGTTGGGCGTCCACCCCGGGTAGCCGTCGCCGTGCTCGACGATCGCGTCCGCCAGCCGGAAGACCGATTCCACCATGTTGGCGATGTACATCTTCTCGGAATAGAGGTCACTCCGCTGCGAGGTGGTGATCAGCACCTGCCGCTCGTTCTCGAAGCGCACGGCGGCCAGATTCGTGGAGGTCTCCACCAGCCCCGGCATCCGGTAGCTCATGGCGACAACGCCGTGAGGGCAGGCGTATAGCGAGTTGAGCAATCTCGCCGTCGACGGCTCGTCGCACGCCGTGGCGGGCATCTCCGCCGTCTCGAGGGAGAGCGAGAAGTCCGGCTCCGTGATGCCCCACACCCGCTTCATCTCCGCCGCGTAGAGGTTGAAATCGGCCATCACCCGCTCCTTGTACTGCCCTGCAAACACGATGACCGCGTGGGCCTCGCGCGGGATCGCGTTGCGCAATTTCCCCCCCTCGAAGTGGGCCACCTGTATGCCGTAAGTATCGTTCAGGTTCCAGAGGAAGCGGTTCAGCATCTTGATGGCGTTGCCCCGGCCCTTGTTGATGTCGTCCCCGGAGTGCCCGCCCAGCAAGCCTTTTACCTCTACCCGCGCGGCGTAACTGCCCGGGCGGGTGGGGACGCGTTGACAGGCCATTTGAATGACCGTGTCGATCCCCCCGGCACAACCGATGAACAACTCCCCCTCGTCCTCCGAATCGAGATTGAGCAGCAGCCGCCCGCGGAAGAAGTCCGGTTGCAGGGCCAGCGCGCCCGTCAGGCCGGTCTCCTCGTCCACCGTGAAGAGACATTCTAACGGGCCGTGCCGGATCGTCGTGGAGGTCAATATCGCCATGCAGGCGGCCACGCCGATCCCGTCGTCCGCTCCCAGCGTCGTGCCGCCCAGCGCTTTCACCCAACCGCCGTCGATGTAAGGACGGATCGGCTCGCGCGTGAAATCGTGCGGCCCGTTGCTCTCGCACACCATGTCCATGTGCGCCTGCAATACCACCGCGGGCGCTCCCTCGCGACCCTTCGCGGCGGGCTTGCTAATCAGTACGTTGCCAGCTTCGTCCCGGCGCGCTTCCAGCCCGTTCCTCGACGCAAAATCGAGTAAATAGGCGATGATCTTCTCCTCCTGCTTCGAGGGGCGCGGCACCTGGCATATCTCCTCGAAATAACGCCAAAGCTCTGCCGGCTTTAAACCTGTAAGTTCGTTCATGTTATTATTTTTATGATCGTTTATTTATTCCGACTCCAACGCGTCCGCCAGCTTCTTCAACACCCACGCCCCCGCCTTGATCTCCGCCGGGGGCAGCGTGAGGGCGAGATCCGCGTGGAATTGCTCCTCGATCCGCGTCAACGCCTCGCGCGACTCGTTTCCCTTGTCGGTGAGGATGACGTGGTTATTCCGCCGGTCTTCCCCCGTCTTCCGCCGCACGTAACCCCGTTTTTGCAGGGCGTTCAGCAGCTTGGTCACGTTATACTTGTCCTTGCACAGCCGCGACGAGATCGTCTGCTGGTTCACGTTATCCTCCTCCCACAGCACCTGCAACAACTCGTACTGCTCTCGCCGCAAGTCAAAACCCGCCCGCGAGAAATGGCGGTTCAGGATCTTCGTGTACCCTCGTTCGGCCTTGTCGAGCAGGGTCAATAACGTCGTTAGTTCAGTCATCGCGGTTGATTTTATGCCATTCGCGAATCTACTATTTTTTAAGCGAACGCTCGTGGATCGCGACGCTTTTTTTCACGATGCCGGGAAAAAGGCGACAATCCCGGTTAAAATATTACCTTTGCCGGGGATAAAATAACATGACATGAGAGACCAGTTAGCCTTGTTGAGAAAATGCTTGCGGGACGACGTTCCCGCCGTCGTGATCAGCGCGAAAGACATTTGTTCCGTCCCCGTCCTCCGGCACTACCTCGAGGAGGCGATCGCGCGGGGATGCGACGCCGAGTTTATCGAGGATTTCCGGGCCGTGCTCAACGGCTTTATCCTCTTCCAGCAGGAAGAGCCTGAGAACGTGAAGGTTCCCGATCTTTAGCGCGGGACTACTCCACGGTAATAAACCCTACTTCCGACACCACCCGCTGGCCCTCCGCCGACAAGAGGTAATCGATAAAGGGGCGCGCGCGTTCCGCCGTCCGCGTCGTGTAATAATAATAGAGCGCGCGCACGACGGGATACGTCTCGTCCTTCGCCGTGGCCACGGATGGCGCGACGTAGACCTGCCCGCCGTCATACGAGACGCGTAGCGACTTCACCTCCTCGTTCAGGTAGGCCAGCCCGACGTAGCCGATCGCCCCGCGCGTCTGGCTCACCGACTGCATGACGGCCCCCGTGGCAGGCATGCTCATGATCCCGTTCACGTAGTTCTTGTTTTCCAGCACGCTCTCCTTGAAAAACTCGTACGTCCCGGAGGAGGTCTCGCGGGCGTAAGGGACGATCTTCAGGTCGGCGCCCCCGACCTCTTTCCAGTTCTTGATCTTCCCCGTGAAGATCCCTTCCAGTTGCTCGCGCGTCAGCCTGTCCACCGCATTGGAGGGGTGCACGATGACGGCCAGCGCGTCGTGGGCGACGGTCACGCCCGTGACGCTCTCCCCTTTCTCGCGGAGCCGCCGCGTCTCGTCGAACTTGATTTTCCGCGACGACTGCGCCAGATCGGTCGTCCCCTCCACCAGCGCCGCGATGCCCACGCCGCTACCGCCGCCCGTCACCGTCACCGCCCGCGAGGGAAACGCCTTCATGTAACTCTCCGCCGCCCGCTGCGACAGCGGCAACATCGTGTCCGAACCCTTGATCTTTTGTGCCCCCGCGTTGAAAAATAACCCCGCGCAGGCGACCGTCAATAACATCATTTTCTTCATCATTTTTAATTTTAAAATTGCAGCGTGAAGGTAGCGGGGGGATGTTACGATTTATTTACCGTTCCGTTACGATAAGGTGAAAAGAGGGGCGCCGTGAAAATCCTCCCCGACGCGCGCGGGAAAAACGATTTAATAACGTACCTTCGCGGGGGTAATAACTCAAGCGTATGATACTAAGAGCAGAGCATCTGATCAAGAAATACAAGAGCCGCACGGTGGTGAAAGACGTTTCCATACAGGTGGAGCAAGGGGAGATCGTCGGCCTCCTCGGGCCGAACGGGGCGGGCAAGACCACCGCTTTCTACATGATCGTGGGCCTGATCAAGGCGAACGGGGGGCGCATCTTCCTCGACGACACGGAAATCACGTCGGAGCCGGTGTACCGGCGCGCCCAGCGCGGCGTGGGTTACCTCGCGCAGGAGGCCTCCGTGTTTCGCCAGATGAGCGTGGAGGACAACATCCGGACGGTGCTCGAGATGAGTTCCTACTCGCGCGAGTACCAGCGGGATCGCCTCGAGGAGATGCTCAACGAGTTTGGCCTGCAACACATCCGCAAGAGCAAGGGCATACAGCTCTCCGGCGGCGAACGTCGCCGGACGGAGATCGCCCGCGCTCTCTCCATCTCCCCCAAGTTCATCCTGCTGGACGAGCCTTTCGCCGGCGTTGACCCGATCGCGGTGGAGGACATCCAGAGCATCGTCGGGAAGTTAAAAGATAAAAACATCGGCATCCTGATCACCGACCACAACGTGCAAGAAACGCTAAGCATCACGGATCGCGCCTACCTGCTGTACGACGGGCGAATCCTGCAATCCGGGACGGCCGAGTACCTCGCCGGCGACCCCGAGGTGAGGCGCGTCTACCTCGGTAAAAACTTTGAACTCAGGCGGAAATAAAAAACGCGGGCGGGCTTGGCCTATCTCGAAAAAAAATTATATATTCGCGCCATCAAAAAAACGAGCGGGCGTGGCGGAATTGGTAGACGCGCTAGACTTAGGATCTAGAGCCGAAAGGCGTGGGGGTTCGAGTCCCTTCGTCCGCACTGAATCATAGTTAAATAAATATGAATGTAACACAGGAGACCATCGACTCCCTGCACGGGACGATTAAAATCGAGGTGGTAAAAGAAGATTACGCGGGCAAGGTGGACACGGCGCTGAAAAATTACCAGCGGAAATCCACGATCGATGGCTTTCGCAAGGGGAAGACCCCTTTCGGGATTGTCAAGAAGATGTACGGGAAGACGGTCCTGATGGACGAGCTGAACAAGATGCTGGGCGAGCGCCTCGCGACCTTCATCAAGGAAAATAACCTGAATATATTGTACGAACCCCTCCCCGCCAAGGGACAGCAAGAACTGGACTGGAACGCGGAAAATCACGACTTCCTCTACGACATCGCTTACGTCCCGGAAATGAACGTGAAGCTGAGCAAGCGGGAGAAGATCCCCTTCTACACGATCAAGATCGACGACAAGATGATCGACGACGAGATCGCCGCCATCCTGAACGCCAACGGGGAGTTGACGAACGTGGAGACGGTGGAAGGCACGGAATACCTGATGGGACAACTCGTGGAGCTGGACGCCGACGGGCAGGAAAAAGAGGAGGGGATCCGCAACGAGGAGGCCTCCATGTCGCTGGCCCACGCCAAGGACGACGAGACCCGCGACTGCTTCACGGGAGCGACGGCCGGTAGCCGGGTGATCTTTAACCCGGTAAAAGCGTACCCCAACAAGACCGACCTCGCGGCCATGCTCGGCATCGACAAGGCGCGTGCCGAGGCGCTAACCTCCGATTTCGCCTTCACGATCGGCGAGATCCGGCACTACGTGGACGCCGAACTGGACCAGACCTTCCTCGACAAGCTATACGGCCCGGGCGCGGTCAACGGCGAGCAAGAGTTCCGCGACAAGGTCAAGGCAAGGTTAGTCTCCCAGCTCGGGCGGAACAGCGATTACCGCTTCACCATCGACGCCCGCGACAAGATGTTCAAGAAAAACGAGGGGGTCGCCCTCCCGGAAGACTTCCTCAAGCGCTGGCTACTGGAGACGAACGAGAGGATGACCGAGGAAAACCTGAACGCGAACCTCGCCAACTACCTGGAAGAATTTAAATGGCACCTGATCAAGCACGCCCTGCAACAGGAATACCACGTCGAGGTCACGGAAGAAGACCTCCTACGGGTCGCCCGGCAGATGTCCCTCTCCCAGTTGCAACAGTACTACGGCCCCCACCCCTTCACGCTGGAAGACGTCGACCCCTTCGCCAAGCGCCTGCTGGAGGACGACAAGCAGCGAGACAAGATGCACAACATGGTGCAAGACGAGAAGATCTTCGCCATCATCAAGGAGAACGTCAAGCTGGAAGAGCAAGAACTCACGCTGGACGACTTTGGGAAACTATTTAGAGACAAAAAATAAATAACGGGCTGCCTTCACGGGCAGCCTTTTTGCTAACTATAAAATCGGAACGCGCATGAAAACAACACTCGCCTGCGCCCTCGTGGCGCTACTCCTGAACACCGAGGGGATGGCCGTCGAGGCCCCCCTGATCGCCAACATCCACGGGCGCACGCTCGTGAGCCTGAACGGGAAGTGGAACTACGTCATCGACCCGCTCGAGAACGGTTACTACGACTACCGCATGAGGCCCCTCCGCAACGGCTTCTTCGCGAACGCCAAGGCCGTCAAGCCCGGCGACCTCGTCGAGTACGACCTCGACGCCTCCCCCACGATGGACATCCCCTCCGACTGGAACACGGCCGACGACCGGCTCTTCTTCTACGAGGGCACCGTCTGGTTCAAGCGCGACTTCAACGTCGCCCGCCGCGAGGGCAAGCGCTACCTCCTCTACTTCGGCGCGGTCAACTACGAGGCCAAGGTATGGGTCAACGGCCAGAAAGCAGGCGAGCACGTCGGCGGCTACACCCCCTTCAACCTTGACGTCACCTCCCTCCTCGTCGACGGCGACAACTTCGTCGTCGTCAAGGTCGACAACAAGCGCCGCCGCGACGGCGTCCCCACCCTCAACATGGACTGGTGGAACTACGGCGGCATCACCCGCGAGGTCATGCTGGCCGAGCTGCCCGTCCTCCACGTCGAGGACTACGCGGCGCGCCTCGCCGCCGGTCGCCGCGACCTCATCGCGGGCAGCGTCCGCCTCAACGAGCCGGTCGCCGGTCGCGCGATCACCCTCGCGATACCCGCGCTGGGCGTCACCCGCGTCCTGACGACCGGCGAGACCGGCGAGGCCAGTTTCGAGATCAAGGCCAAACCCCGCCTTTGGAGTACCGACGACCCCGCGCTCTACGACCTCCTCCTCGTCCACGACGGCGACACCCTCCGCGACCGCGTCGGCTTCCGCCACGTCGAGCGCCGCGGCAAGCAAATCCTGCTCAACGGCCGCCCCGTCTTCCTCCGCGGCGTCAGCATCCACGAAGAAGCCCCCTTCCGGCAGGGACGCGCGTGGTCGGAAGAACACGCCATGACCCTCCTCGGCTGGGCCAAAGAACTCGGCTGCAACTACGTCCGCCTCGCCCACTATCCCCACAACGAGCACATGGTGCGCGCCGCCGAGCGCCTCGGCATCATGGTCTGGTCGGAAATCCCCGTCTACTGGACTATCGACTGGGAAAACGAGGAAACCTACCTCAACGCCGAGCGCCAGCTCGGCGAGATGATCACGCGCGACCGCAACCGCTGCGCCGTCATCATCTGGTCGATCGCCAACGAGACCCCGCGCGGCGAGGCCCGCGACCGCTTCCTCACGCGTCTGGCCGCCCGCGCCCGCTCGCTGGACGACACCCGCCTGCTCAGCATGGCGATGGAGGTGGCCAGCGACAGGAACGGCGTCAACACCCTCGACGACAACATGAACGAGCAGGTCGACGTCATCAGCTTCAACCAGTACGTCGGCTGGTACCGGGCCACCAACGAGGCCGCCCGCTCCATGCGCTGGGTCATCCCCTACGACAAGCCGGTTATCATCAGCGAGTTTGGCGGCGGCGCCCTGCAGGGCCTGCACGGCGACAAGACGCAACGCTGGACGGAAGAGTACCAAGAAGAACTCTACCGCGCCAACTTGGAGATGCTCGACAAGATCGACGGCCTTGCGGGCCTCTCCCCGTGGATACTCGTCGATTTCTACTCGCCCCGCCGCCAACTGCCCGGCGTGCAGGACTTCTTCAACCGCAAGGGCCTCGTTTCCAGCCACGGCCTGAAAAAGAAAGCCTTCCACGTTATGCGAGAGTACTACGACCGGAAAGCCCGCGAAGCGAGGTAATCAATTACGCATCAATGCCGTCAACTTAATGATTTTGCTCGGCGTAGGCTCCAGTCCAATGCCGTCAACTTAAGGAATTAATGCTCGCTCTCAGAGAGAGCGTCTCTATTTAGGCAGTAGCCTGAGGCTACTGTACAACACGGTGCATCCTTCCTCTCGCCCGCGTCGCGGGCAAATAAAACCTTGCCTACGCCGGGTTATCGGGAAGCCTGCGCTGCAGGCAAGGTTACACGTGCTGCCGATTACAGTAGCCTGAGGCTACTGCCTATATAGAGATGCCCGCGCCGCGGGCAAGGTTAATCCTTAAGTTGACGGCATTGGGCTGGAATCCAATGTCATCAAGTTAAGGGCTGAAGGCCCGTCAAGCAATAGCGTGGGGCACCGCCCTACGAACCAGATCATACTATTCATCAAGCCCTGCAAGGGCGTTATGGTATTGTATTGGCTTGCAGGCTTTCAGTCTGCTTGTTATCAATCGGGTGACTATCGTAGGGCGTTGCCCTACGATATTGCTTTGTGCTCTTTCAGAGCACCTTATCCATTAACTTGATGACATTGGGTTCCAGCCTACGTCGCGGTAGAAGCAAGGCTACAGCCTTGCAATTCAACAGATTTGGCAAGGC
>JAISAV010000048.1 GCA_031266545.1 Odoribacteraceae bacterium
GCGGCCTCGGGCGTCGCGTTAAATCCCTCGATCTTCAAGAGGGGGGCGCCCGCGTCTACGCTAAACTTTTTTTTTTAGCCTCCACGAGTTGGGCGAGCTTGATCAGGGTCAGCTCCGCGCTAAAACGCTTGTCGAGGTGCACCTTGTACTGCCCTTCCCCCTGCTCGATCGTCAGCAGGGCGTCAAAGATAAAGGCGACGTCCAGCGATTTGGCCTGTTGCAGGTAACGCTCCTTGATCGACGCGCTCACTTCCAGCAGTTGCACGGTGATCGGCTCCTTGGCCACCAGCAAATCCCTGAAATGCTTGCCCAGGCCGGACAGCAGGTGGCCCGCGTCAAAACCGCGTTCCATGATCTCGTTAAAAAGCACGAGGCTCTCGCCCACCTTCCCCGCGTAGAAGTAGTCGGTCAGGCGAAAATAGTAGTCATAATCCAGCACGTTCAGATCCTCGATCACCCGCGCGTAAGTCAGCTCGTTACCGCAGAAGCTGACCACCTGGTCGAAGATGGAGAGCGCGTCGCGCATGGCCCCGTCGGCCTTCTGGGCGATGACGTCCAGCGCCTCTTCCTCGGCGACGACCCCCTCCTTGGAGGCGATGTACTTCAGGTGGTCTACCGTGTCGGCGATCTTGATGCGGTTGAAGTCATAGATCTGGCAACGCGAGAGGATGGTGGGCAATATCTTGTGCTTCTCCGTCGTGGCCAGGATAAAGATGGCGTGGGCGGGCGGCTCCTCGAGGGTCTTCAAGAAGGCGTTGAAGGCCTGCGTGCTCAACATGTGCACCTCGTCGACGATATAAACGCTGTATTTGCCCACCTGCGGCAGCACGCGCACCTGCTCCACCAGTCCCCGGATGTCGTCCACGCTGTTGTTCGAGGCGGCGTCCAGCTCGTGGATGTTCAGCGAGCGGGCGTCGTTGAAGGCGCGGCACGACTCGCAGGCGTCGCACGGCTCGGCGTTCGCCCCCGGGTTCATGCAGTTGATCGTCTTTGCGAATATCCGCGCGCAGGTCGTCTTCCCCACGCCCCGCGGCCCGCAGAAGAGGTAGGCGTGAGCCAGTTGGCGATTCGCGATGGCGTTGCGCAAGGTGGTGGTGATCGAACGTTGCCCGATCACCGTGTCGAAACTGGCCGGGCGGTATTTACGCGCTGAAACGAGGTAATCCATAGGTTTTATTTTTGTCGTGCAAACTTAAAAATTGGTGGCGAGAAAATCGAAGATCCGGGGGATAATTTTCAAATTTTCTCGACGTCGACGCGCGGCACCCAGCCCACGTTGCCGTCGGCCATGCGGATGTTGTACCACTGGCCGAGGGTTTCGACTAAGGTGACCTTCAACCCCTCGTGCACCACGTACAACTCCGTCCCGCTCGGGTCGGGAGCGCCCCGCACCACCACGCTGGGCGTCATCACGATCGCCTGATCGCGGTCGGTCACCCGGTGGTACTGCTTCGCGGCAAACCACACGCTCGACAGCGTGAAAAAGAGCGCCACCAGCCCGACGGCGAAACTCCCCTTTTTGACGCCGACCGAGGTGGCGTAAAAGAAGAGCACCACCATCCCCAGGAAGAGCAGGAAAAGCGCCACCGAGAGATAGCCCCACTGGTCGGCCGTCAGCGCGGTGACGACGGCGTTGTACCAGCGCACCAGAAAGAGCACGGGCAGGACGTTAATCTTGTCCACCGTGGCGCGTCGCGCCATCGTCAGGTTATACGCGACGTCCTCGTCCCCGGGATCGAGCAACAAGGCTCGCTCGTAATTCAGGATGGCGCGGGCGATCTCGTTCTGCTTGTAGTGGCAATTGCCCAGGTTGTAATAGAGGATGGCGGACTCCACTCCCGAATCCAGCACCTCGTCATACAACTCCGCCGCTCGCGCGTAATTTCCCTCTTGATACAACCGGGCGGCCTCCTCCACGGAGGCCCTCGCGTCCGTCGCGAAGGCCCCGCCTCCCCAAAGCATTAAACCGAGTAATATGTTCAGCATCTTTTTCATGGCACCTGTTTTTTCGTCACGTTCGTCAATTGCCCGTTGAGGCGCGTGATGATGGTCATCGCCTCGCCGTACAGTTTTTCCATCTCCTCGCCCTCGCCGCTTCCCGGCGCGTAGCGGGCGTACTCGCATTGATCCAGCACCTCGATAAAATGACGGAGCATCTCCTCCGAGGCGCCCCGGCGACGCAGGTGCTCGCTGATGTTATCGCGGTTCAGCGCCGAGGCCGGGAGGTTCAACTTGTAGCTGACGTACCCCCACGTGGCCGTCAGCACCTCCTGGTAGAAGTGGACGGGATCCTTCGCCTTCATCGAGGCGGCGGCGGCCTTCAGGCGTTTCTGGGCCATCTTGTTGGCCGTTTTGCTCTTGACCCGCGCCAGATCCGCCCGCGCCTTGATGCGGCGGCGGTTCAACAACATGCCCGCCACGCACAGCACGAAGGGGAGGAGCAGGCTTGCCCCGTAGGCGGTGGTGCGGAAGAAGCGCACGCCCTTGGGTTTCAACGTGCCGTCAGCCGTCTTGATGAAATGGATGTCCTCGCCCAGCACCCGCACGTCCTCTTTCTTGAAAGATTGGACGGCCGACGTCCCGCCGGGGGTCGCGGCGTCATTTCCCTTTAAAATATGCACGTTAAAACTACTCCCCGCGAGCGTCTTGTAGCCCTGCGACAAGAGGTTGAAATACGAGTAATTCAGCGCCGGCAGCGTGTAATCGCCCGCGTAGCGCGGGATCACCACGTACTCGAAGGTCACCGTCCCGGAGGTGGTCCCGGCCTGGGTTTGCACGTTGCGCGTGACCTTCGGGTCGTAGACGTCGAAATCGTGCGGGAGGTTGATCTTCGGGGCTTCCAGCAGGCGCAAGTTACCGGTGCCCCGGAAGACGGCCTTGTAGGTGAACGCGTCGTTGGCCCGGGTGGTATCCCGGGAGATCGAGGTCGAGAGGGTCAGGTTGCCCACCACGCCGCTAAAATTCGACGGTTTCCCGGCCTCCGGGAGATTTTTCACCGTGATCTTCACCGGCCGCGAGCGGCGCATCACGCTCACCGTGCGGGCGCCGCCCCCGAAAAAGCGGTCGAACTCGGAGAGGCCCGCGAGGCGTTGCGACACGCGGCACTCCAACTCGAAGGGATCGATGGTGATCTCGCCCGTGTGCTGCGGGGAGAGCATCCACTGGAGCACGTTAATCGTCTCGTAGACCTTCCCGTTGTAGTCGACGCGCTCGGGCTGACGCTGCTCCCCGGGGAGCGGGATATCCTCCGTCAGGAAGCCGGCGAACGAGGGCGCCTTGTAGCGGCCGAGGCTCGCCAGCGGCACGCGCGTGTAGACTTTCAACGTGGCGATCAGCCCCTCGCCGAGGTAGAGCGAGGAACGGCTCACCTCGCAACGCAAGAAAAGATCATCCTCCGTGGCCGTGGCCGTGGATTGCCGTACCTCCTCCCGGGGACGAGTGCGCGAGGCCTGGGGGTTCCCGTTCGCCTCGCCCTTGACCACCTTCACGGTTAGCTTGTTGCACGTGTACTCCTTGCCCCCGGTGCGGATGGTGGCCGGGGCAATGGTGAAAGTGCCTTCCTTGTCGGCCACGAGCACGTAGGTGTACGTGTAGGTGGTGGTGGTGGAAGATTGATTGCCGTTCGAGAAGATCTGCTGCTTAAACGCCGGGGAAGGCCCCGCCAGCACCGTGAACTCGTCCGGGACGGATATCTTCAGGTCTTCCCCGCGCTGGTTCAGGCTAAAAACCAAGTTGAACTGCTCCCCGACCTCCACCACGCCGGGGGCAGAGGCGGTGAAAACGACCTCCTGCGCGATGCCCCGCGCGCCGCCGATCGCGGATAATAGTATAATCAAAAGTAGCCTCATCATCTCTATTTTAAACTCGCGAATTTACCAATTCTTTTCAATTTTCATGCGTTTAGCCTTCAGGGCCTCCGCTTTATCTTTCTGCACCTTGTCCTGCGTCTTCTGTTCCTCCGCCTCCAAGGCGTTCAGCAGGCGCTTGGCGTCCTCCGGGGAGATCTTGGGTTCGCCCGGCTGGGGCTGGTCTTTCTGCTCCTTGTTCTGCTCCTTGTCTTTATTTTGGTCTTGCTCCTTGTTCTGGTCCTTGTTTTGATCCTGCTCCTTGTTCTGCTGGTCTTTATCTTTATCCTGCTCCTTGTCTTTATTCTGGTCTTGATCCTTATTCTGCTCCTTGTTTTGCTCCTGCTCTTTATTTTGATCCTTATCCTGATCCTTGTTCTGGTCTTGATTCTCTTTCTCCTGCTTCATCTTCCGGGCGTACTCGAGGTTATACTTCGTTTCCTGTGAGTTCGGGCGATTCCGGAGCGATTGCTTGTAGGCCTCGATGCTTTCATCCAGTTTATTTTGTGCCAGCAGCGTGTTCCCGATGTTATGGAACAGTTCGCCGAGGGACTCCTTGTCGGCCTGATCCTTGGCCAGCAAGGAGAATTGTTGGAGCGCCTCGTCGTACTTCTTCTGCTTGTACAGGGCGTCGGCCAGGTTAAAGGCCGCCGCGTAGGAGTGATCCTCCCGTTCCAGCGCCTTACGGTACTGCACCTCCGCCTCCTCGAACTTCTGGGTGTTGAACAGGTCATTACCCCCGCGGATCAACTTGCGTTCTTGCTGGGCCATTGACGGCAGGGAGGCCGCCAGCGCCACGATCCATATCACGACTCTTTTTTTCATATGTCAACCGAATAACTTGATCTTCATTAAATACTTGTTCTTCCGTTCCAGTATCATGAACTCCAGCAGCAGCAGCGCCAGCCCGGCGATCAGGAAATACTGGTACTTCTCGGCATAATCGCTAAACACGCGTTCCTCGATCAGCGCCTTGTCCATGCGATTGATCTCGTCCAGCAGCGTGTTCAGGCCGACGTTCGTGTCGCTGGCCCGCACGAAAAGCCCCTCGCCCGCCTTGGCGATGGCCTTGAGCGTCTCCTCGTCCAGCTTGGAGATGATCACGTTGCCGCCTGCGTCCTTCATGTACTCCCCCGGCGCGCGCGGTTCCGGGATGGGCGCGCCCTGCGCCAGCCCCATGCCGACGGCGTGCACGTAGATCCCCTGCTCGCGGGCGTTCTTGGCCGCGAGGATGGCGTCGTCCTGGTGATTCTCGCCGTCGGTGATCACGATGATCGCCTTCGAGGTCTTGCTCTCCGGCGTGAACGACTTCATGGCCAGCGAGACGGCCGCCCCGATGGCGGTGCCCTGCACCGGCACGATGTCCGTGTCGATGGTTTGCAGGAAGAACTTGGCCGACGAGTAATCGGTGGTGATCGGCAACTGCACGTAAGCGTCACCGGCGAAAACGATCAGGCCGATCTTGTCATTATTCAACTTCTCCACCACGCGGGAGATGGCCTGCTTGGCCGCCTGCAAGCGGCTGGGCTTGATGTCCTGCGCCAGCATGGAGTTGGAGACGTCCAGCGCGATGATCAGCTCGACCCCCTCGCGCTTCACCTGCTGCAACTTCGACCCGAAGCGCGGCCCGGCGCCCCCGACGATGATGAAAAAGAGCGCCGCCAGCACGAGCGCGAACCGCGCCGCCTCGCGCCTCGGCGAGCGCAACGGCATCAACGCCTTCAACAGCCCGGGATCGCCAAAGGTCGCGATCGCCCGCCGCTTGCGAGCGGCCACCAGCAGGTAGAAGAAAACCAGCAGCGGGATGATGATCAACAAGTAAAGGATCCCCGGATGTGCAAATCGAAACATAGTATCTCTGGTTATTAAGTGAAAAGGATAAACAACTCACGGTATCTTGCGGAACAGCGCGTAACGCCCCAGCGACTCGAGGATCAGGAGCAGCATCCCCGCGAGGGCGAAGTAGAAATAGCGCTCCTCCTTCTTGCTGAAATGCTTCACCTCCACGCGGTTCTTCTCCAACTGGTCGATCTCGTCGTAGATCTGCTCCAGCTTCCGGTTATCCGTCGCCCGGAAGTACTTGCCGCCGGTCATGTCGGCGATCTGCGTCAGCACCTCCTCGTCGATCTCCACGGGCACCGGCTGGATCACGATGCCGTAATCCGTGGGCACCGGGTAGGGCGCCTCGCCCGTGGTGCCCACCCCGATGGTGTAGACCCGTATGCCGAACGTCTTGGCCAGCTCGGCGGCCGTGACCGGGGCGATGGCCCCCTGGTTATTCACGCCGTCGGTCAGCAGGATGATCACGCGCGAGCGGGAGGGGCTATCCTTGAGCCGGTTGATGGCGTTCGCCAGCCCCAGCCCGATGGCGGTGCCGTCGGTGATCATCCCGCTCTTGATCTCCCGCATCACGTTGATCAGCACGGCGTGATCCGTCGTGAGCGGGCTTTGCGTGAAGCTCTCCCCGCTGAACACCACCAGCCCCACGCGATCCCGCGGGCGCTCGATGATAAACCTCGTGGCCACCTCCTTGGCCGCCTCCAGGCGGTCGGGGGTAAAATCGCGCGCCAACATGCTGGTGGAGATGTCCAGCGCCAGCACGATGTCGATCCCCTCGCTCTCGTACTCCTGCCAGCTATTGCTCGACTGGGGGCGGGCCAGCGCCACGACCAGCAAAGAGATCCCCGCGACCCGCGCCGCGAACAACGCGTGGCGCCAGCGGACGCGCGCCCCCTGCCTGACCCCCCGGAACAGCGACAGGGACGAGAATTGCAGGTCGGCGCGCGAGCGCCTCTCCTCCAGCGCGTACCACGCCACCATCGGCGCGATCACCAGCAGGATCCAAAAGTATTCCGGGTTTGCAAATTCAAAACCAAACATAATCTTTCTTTAATGGTTGACACTCCCCGGCGCACCGGTCTCGCCCGCGTCGGCCTCCGGCGGCCGTGTTCGCTCGTTGACGTGGTTCACGAAGTCGTACGCCGCGTTCAGGTGAAGCGACTCCTCGCCGGGCAGCGGCATGGCCTTCGCGAACTTCACGAGGTCGGCGGTCTCGAGCAGCCGTTCCAGCTCCTCGCGGTCGCGCGCGGGCACCTCCTCGCGGCGTTCCAGCGCCCGCAAGATCTCGAGGGAGGTCTGCTCGAGGGCCGGGACTTCCAGCTCCCCCTCCATGTAAGCGCGGAGGACGCCCGTCAGGCGGGTGTAATACTCCTTCATCCTGCCGTGCTGCCACGGTTTTTCCTCCCGGATCTCGTCCAGCTCCCGCATCGCCAGCGCGTAAGGCGGGACGGGCGGCCGCCCGCCGGGGAAGGACGACTTCCTCGAGCGCAAGAAGAACAGGACGAGCAGGACGATCCCCGCCCACGCCGCCATGCCCAGCAGCACCCACGGCACGTAAGGCAGCATCTCGGCGAAGACCCACGGGGAGGATTTCGGCGGCACGATGTCCGCGTAGCCCTCCTGCTCGTTCACCTCGTAAGTGTTCACGATCAACGTGATCGGGTCGGTCTGCAAGATGGTGGCGTAGCCCTCCCGCTCGATCTTGATCGGCAGGGCGGGGATCACGTGCAGGCCCGTGTCGAAGGAGGTCAGCACGTAAGTCTCGCGGATCAACGCGCGGCGATCCTTCTTGTCCCACGTCGAGTCCCGCGCCGGGCCGGAGATGATCTCCACGTCCCGGGCGACGGTGTCGCGCAGCAGGGGGAAGGTGACCGTCACCCCCTCCTCCGCCTTCACCTTCAGCGTCAGGCGCGCGTGGTCGCCCACCAGCAGGTAGCTCGTGTCCACCTCCGCCGCGTACTCGACCCGTTGCGCCCGCGCGGCGGCGGCGGCGACGAGGAGCGTCGCGACGGTAAACAGTAATCTTTTTCTCATGCTCACGCTTGTTTAAAGTTCAATATCCCGTGACGCGTCGCTGGAAGAGCGCGACCAGCGCCCGGACGTAATCCTCGTCGGCGCGGATGGAGGCCACGTCGACGCCCGCCTGCTTGAAGACGCGCTCGAGTTCCCGCTCCCGCGCCGCCGCGAGTTCCCGGTAGGCCTCCCGCGCGCGGCGGCTGTAGGTGTCCACCCAGGCGCGCTCGCCGGTCTCGGCGTCCTTCAGGTAGAGCAGCCCCACCGGCGGCAGCTCGCCCTCGCGGCGGTCGTGGACGCGGAGGGCCACCACGTCGTGCTTCCGGTTGGCGATGGCTAACGGGCGCTCGAGGGGGTGGTCGTCGATAAAGTCCGAGATCACGAAGCAGGTGCACCGCTTCTTGATCGCCCCCGTCAGGTACTCGAGGGCGCCGGCGATGTCCGTGCCCCTGTCGTCGGGCTGGAAGCCGACCAGCTCGCGGATGACGCGCAGGATGTGCGCGCGCCCCTTCTTCGGGGGGATAAACTTCTCGATCTTGCCCGAGAAGAGGATCACCCCGATCTTGTCGTTGTTCTGGATGGCCGAGAAGGCGATCACGGCGGCGATCTCCGTGATCTGGTTCTTCTTCCACCGCTCGACGGTGCCGAACTCGCGGGAGGCGCTCACGTCGACGACGAGCATCACGGTCAGCTCCCGCTCCTCCTCGAACACCTTCACGTAGGGGTGGTTGTAGCGGGCGGTGACGTTCCAGTCGATGTTCCGCGTGTCGTCCCCGTACTGGTACTCGCGCACCTCGCTGAAGGTCATCCCCCGTCCCTTGAAGGCCGAGTGGTACTGCCCCGCGAAGATGTTCCGCGAGAGGCCGCGCGTCTTGATCTCGACCCTCCGCACCCGTTTTAATATGTCTGACGTCTCCATCATCTCGCGTTAGCGGCGTCAGGGCACCTCCACCGTGTTCAGTATCTCGCTGACGATCTCCCCGGCGGTGAGGTTGTTGGCCTCCGCCTCGTAGCTCAGGCCGACGCGGTGACGGAGCACGTCGTGGCAGACGGCGCGCACGTCCTCCGGGATCACGTACCCGCGGCGCTTGATGAAGGCGTACGCCCGCGCGGCCTTGGCCATGCTGATGGTGGCGCGCGGGGAGGCCCCGTGGGAGATCATCGAGACGAATTTCTCCAGCCCGTGCTCCGCCGGGTAGCGCGTGGCGAAGACGATGTTGATGATGTACTTCTCGATCTTCTCGTCGAGGTAGACCTCCTTCACCACGTCGCGCGCCCGCAGGATGTCCGCCGTGGAGAGGATGGCGCTCGCCTCCGGGAAGCGCTGCCCCATGTTCTCGCGCAGGATCAGGCGCTCCTCCTCCTTGCCCGGGTAGCCGATCACCACCTTGAGCATGAAGCGGTCCACCTGCGCCTCGGGCAGCGGGTAGGTGCCCTCCTGCTCGATCGGGTTCTGGGTGGCCATCACGAGGAACGGCTCCTCGAGCGGGAAACTCGTGTCGCCGATCGTCACCTGGTGCTCCTGCATGGCCTCCAGCAGGGCCGACTGCACCTTCGCCGGGGCGCGGTTGATCTCGTCGGCGAGGATAAAGTTGGCGAACACCGGGCCGCGCTTCACGGTGAACTCCTCGCGCTTCTGCGAGTAGATCATCGTGCCGGTCACGTCGGCGGGCAGCAGGTCGGGCGTGAACTGTATCCGGCTAAACTTGGCGCTGATGACGCGCGCCAGCGTATTTATTGCCAGCGTCTTGGCCAGCCCCGGCACCCCTTCCAGCAGGATGTGCCCGTCGGAGAGCATCCCGATCAGCAACCCCTCGACGAGGTGTTTCTGCCCGACGATCACCTTGTTCATCTCGAGGGAGATCATGTCGACGAAGGAACTCTCCTCCCGTATTCGCTCGTTCAGAGCTTTAATGTCAACGCTATTCATACCTTAATTATATTAGTTAAACCTTGGATATTTTTTGACGGTTCCAAAAGTATACATTCTCCCCCCGAAATGTTAAAACACACCCGCTAAAAATTGTTAATCCGAATTTTAATCTTTTCTCAAATTTTACGGGGCGGGCGGCGGCGGCTCGCAATGCGTACCCCCCCCTTATATCAAGGGCATGCCCTGCCCTACCCTGCCCGCGCATCACCCGGAACCATTCCCGTGATACCGTCCGCCCGGCGTGGGCCGGGGGGACGTGCAAGGGGGCGTATGTCATACGCCCTTAAGGGATGAAGGCCCGCCATAGCCCAGCCCAACGGCAACGCCTTGGGTATTGACGCATACCCCGTGTTGCGTCCTGAAATGGCAACATATTGAAAATAAGTATATTGCCACTTCAGGGCGCGGAATAGAAGGCCCATCTTTTACCCAACGCGTTGCGTTGGGCTGGGCTATAACGGGCCTTCAGCCCTTGACTTGATGACGTCGGGAGGGAGACCCCGCCGGGCGGGGATCATTTACAAATAATAGCGAAGTGTCGGCTAATGATATTTCCCTTACAAGCTGTTTTTTTTATGTTTAAGCAAATACCGGTATGTCCTTAAAAGTATAATACCATCCATGACTAACCCTATTCCCAATCCTATAATAGACGATGGATAGCAGCATTTTTTAAGAAATAGATCTACTCCAAGACCAGCAAATATAGTCCCCAATAGAATACAAGATGCTCCTATCAAATAAACCCATTTTTTATCCCATCCCTCTTTCTTTTCCTTTCCTTTTTCAGTTTCCGGTTTCATTGTTTCTCATTGTTTCTATTTTTCTTATTCTTTTTCTCTCTCTCTTTTTTTTGTTGTTTATATTCTTTCCAACATTGTCGACGAAGTTTGTCTTTTTTTCTTTCTGTTAAAATGCCTTTTTTACCCTCGCTCATAAAGCCATCCCATTCTAGGGCGAACCATGACTGCATTAAAGCAAGTAAATCGTATATATTTTCTTTTTGTTGTGCAAATTGAAGTGTATCTTGTTGTGCAAGAATACTATTTATTAATTCTACCGCTCTCCCATCCCAAGTATCAGTAAAACGAGCAGGATTCATTAACAACTTTATTTTTATACTGAGTTTGCGCAATTCATTTGTTTTACCACCTTCCCATGCTAATGCACAAAAATCGGTGATCACATCTCGTAATTCTTTAACATAATCTCTCCTTGCGACTGTTATTGTCTCTATAAATTTGTCTTTTCTCCCATGTATGGTCGTGATGATAAGTGCTATATATGAAGAAATAACAATCAATACGGTGCCAACAAAGGGTAGCGTTTCTGAATTTATTACCATCTTCACTAAATCTGCTAGTGTCATTATCTTCTCTATAATTTTAGTGTTATCAACTATCTTGAATTTACCATATCGTCAAGGGCCTGTTTCCCCCGAAACCCGCATCAGAAAAACACGTTTTCCATGATTTGCCCTCGCGTTTTCCCAACGCAGGTTCCGGGTTAAAACAATTCCCTTACCTACTCTTCAAACCACAGTGTCGGGTATACCGGGTTGCCGCTATTCCAACTGCCAAGCGATTTCCAGTATTTGCCATCGCCACTCCCGTTTCCCGTCCCCCATTGTTGATGGGTTTCTGTCGTGGGCCATGCTCCGGGAGCGAAGGTGGTTGTACCTGTGTTGGAAGCAGAATTACCTATACCATAATCTGCATCATCATCCGGTATATATTTCCAGTAGCAAGCTGTAATAGAAAGAGGAGTAGAAAGATATCCGCATACTCCACCAACATTACTACTTCCCGACACTGAGCCGGTATTATAGCAAGAGGTGATAGGA
>JAISAV010000050.1 GCA_031266545.1 Odoribacteraceae bacterium
TATATCCATAAAAAACCGCCCTCTTTGAAGTTTCCTTCAAAAAGAGGCGGTCTACTCTAACAAAACAAGGAGGAAACAGCCTTGACCCTGTCACCTCCTATATATATGCCGCGAACCGCTTAGAGCTTGTTCACGTGTAGCGTCAACTTCGACGTCAGGTTGGCGGCCTTATTCTTGTGAATAATGTTCTTTTTGGCCAGCTTGTCCAGCATGGACGTCACCTTGGGCAGCAATTCCGTGGCGGCGGTCTTGTCCGTCAACAGGCGCAATTTCTTCATCGCGTTGCGCGCTGTTTTCGCGTAATACCGGTTGTGCAGCCTTCTTTTTTCCGTCTGCCTGATCCTTTTTTCTGCGGATTTATGATTTGCCATCTCTTCAAACAAAATTTAATTTAACTTGGTAGTCCGTACGAGAATCGAACTCGTGTTACAAGAATGAAAATCTTGCGTCCTAGCCCCTAGACGAACGGACCGTGTCACGTTGACTCCACAAAGTTTGGGTTGTAGTCCGTACGAGAATCGAACTCGTGTTACAAGAATGAGAATCTTGCGTCCTAGCCCCTAGACGAACGGACCGTTGGGTGTTTTTAGCGGCTGCAAAGATACGGCAAATTTCATTCCCTCCAAATAAATGAAGATATTTTTTTCTTTGTTGTCGTTTCCCGGCGATTCGCTATCTTTGTCACGCAAAACCAACATGAATGGCAAAATTGTTTCTCATACCCACGCCCGTCGGTAATCTCGAGGACATCACGCTGCGGGCGATACGCGTGCTGAAAGAGGTGAGCGTGATCCTGGCCGAGGATACCCGCGTGTCGGCGGTGTTGCTGAAGCGCCACGGCATCGCGACGCCCTTGCTCTCGCACCACAAGTTTAACGAGCACCAGCAGGTGGGTCGCATCGCCGACCGGATCGACCGCGGGGAGGACGTGGCGCTGATCAGCGACGCGGGCACCCCCGGTATCTCCGATCCCGGTTTTTTGCTCGTGCGCGCGTGCGTCGAGCGGGGCATCGAGACGGAGTGCCTGCCGGGCGCCACGGCTTTCGTACCGGCACTGGTCAATTCCGCCTTCCCTTGCGATCGTTTTTGTTTCGAGGGATTCCTGCCGCAGAAAAAGGGGCGGCAAAAGCGACTGCTCGCCCTCGCGGGGGAGGAGCGCACGATGATTTTCTACGAGTCGCCCTTCCGGCTGCTGAAGGCGCTGGAGCAGATGAGCGCGTGTTTTGGCGGGGAACGGCGCGCGTGCGTCGCCCGGGAGATCAGCAAGATTCACGAGGAGTACCGGCGCGGCTCGCTCGACGAGCTGGTCGCGCATTTCACCTCCGCCGGCGTCAAGGGGGAGATCGTCATCCTCGTGGAAGGGAAGAGCGACACTGGTTCTCGATGATCGCCGTAAAAATCTCGCGAAGGTTCCCGTTCGCCGCGGTCACCATCTTGGGGATAAAGCTGTTGGAGGTCATGCCGGGGGTGGTGTTCACTTCCAGCATGAAAAGTTCGTCGCCTTTCGCGCGGTAGTCGACGCGGACGATCCCCTCGCATCGCAGGAGGTCGTAGATGAGAGAGGAGAGCGTCTGTATACGGCGCGAGAACTCTTCCGGGACGCGTGCCGGGATGATCTCTTCCGAGAAGGCGGGGTCATATTTGGCCTCGAAGTCGAAAAACTCTTTCTTGGAGATCACCTCCGCCACCGGCAGGCGCCATTCCGCCTCCCCGCCGCGCGCCACCCCGCAGGTGAACTCGCGCCCGTCGATAAATTGCTCCACCAGCACGTCCGGGCAGTACTCCCGGGCGCGCGCCACGGCGGCGTCAAGCTCGTCGATGCTCTTCACCTTGGAGATGCCGAAACTCGACCCGTCCGCGTTGGGCTTCACGAAGCAGGGTAGACCCAGCTCACGAATGACCTGCTCTTTATCGTACGCTATCCCTTGTCGCAGCAGCAGGGAGTCGGGCACGTTCACGCCGTGTCCCCGCAGGTAGTTGTTGCACGTGTACTTGTCGAAGGTCAGCGCGGAGCACAGCACGCTACACCCGTGCGGCACCCGCAGCATGTCGAGGTAGCCCTGCAACAGGCCATTCTCGCCGGGAGTCCCGTGGATGGTGATGTAGGCGAAATCGAACTTGATCTTCGTCCCCTCCCGGGAAAAGGAAAAGTCGTTCTTGTCCACCGGGTAGCGGCGCTCGCCCTCCACGACGTGCCATTCCACCCCCTTGATGATCACGAGGAATTTGTTAAACCGTTGCCCGTCCAACGTCTCGTAAACGTGGTTCCCGGACTTGATCGAGACCTCGTACTCGGCGGAATTACCTCCCGCGATGACAGCTACATTCTTCATAATTTTTGATACTTTTGCGGCGCGAAAATATGAAAAAATGTCCGAAATAAACGACCTCACGCGAGGAAGTGTCGGGAGGGGCGTGTGGAGCATGGCTATCCCGCTGATTACCGCCTCTTTTATCCAGATGGCGTACAGCCTCACCGACATGTTTTGGGTGGGGCGCCTGGGTAGCGAAAGCGTGGCCGCCGTGGGAGCCGCCGCCTTTTTCCTCTGGCTGTGTAACGCGCTGTCGATGGTGTGCAAGGTGGGGGTGGAGGTCGCCGTCGCCCAGTCGCTGGGGGCCAGGCAGCCCGCCCGCGCTCGCGTTTACGCCAACCAGGCCTCGCTCCTCGCGGGGGTGATCGCTTGCGCGTACGCCGTCTTTATCTGGCTGATGGCGCCGCGCCTGATCGCCCTTTTTCACCTGGCTCCCGCCATCGCCGGGGATTCCGTGGCTTACCTCCGGATGACCGTGCCGGGGTTGTTCTTCCTGTTTAACAATAACGTGTTCAGCGGGATCTATAACGGGCAGGGCAATAGCAAGACGCCTTTTAAGATACTCTCCGTCGGTTTTGTCTGCAACATCGTGTTCGACCCGCTTTTTATTTACGGCTGGAAGGGGATCCCTGCCCTGGGCACCACCGGCGCGGCCGTCGCCACGGTGCTGTCGCAGGGCGTCGTCTTCTCCATCTTCGCGTACAAGCTCTACGTCCGGCGTTCGACGCTCGGCAAGTTGCGGCTCGTTTGCCGCTGGCGCGCGCGTTTCGTCCGGCGAGTGACCTCGCTGGGCTTTCCCGTGAGCCTGCAAAACGGGCTTTTCGCGATATTCTCGCTCTCGCTGGCCACGCTGGCCGCCCGCTGGGGTCACATCGGGGTGGCCGTGCAGAGCATCGGCGCGCAGGTGGAGGGCCTCACGTGGATGACCGCCGCGGGATTCTCCACGGCCCTCGCTGCGTTTGTCGGTCAAAACTTCGGCGCCCGCGACTTCCAGCGCATCCGCCAAGGTTACCGCTACACGCTCAAGCTGTCCGGGAGCGTGAGCCTCGTCGTGACGTTCGCGTTCCTCTTCCTCGGGCGACAGATTTTCGGCCTCTTCGTGCAGGAGGCGGAGACGGTGTCGGTCGGGAACGACTACCTCAAGATATTGGCCCTCTCCCAGGTGTTTAGCGCCTTCGAGAGCGTCACCGCGGGCGCCTTCAGCGGCTGGGGGAAGACGATTCCCCCCTCCGTCACGGGCATCTTCCTGACCGGGCTGCGGATCCCGCTGGCCTACTACCTGGTCACGCTGCCCCTCCTCGGGCTAAACGGCGTCTGGTGGAGCATCACGCTATCGAGCATCCTGAAAGGCTGCGTGTTGATGACGTGGTACCACCGCTTTCAAAGAAGGCAGTGCGGCTGAAGTTATTCGACAAAAAATAACATGATTTTGCTATTGAAGATATGTTCGCTATATTTGGCGACCATAAAAAGGGGGTTTATGTTTGACGAGACTATCATGTTGAAGAAGATGCGCGATGGAGATGATTCCGCGCTGGAGTTTTTCATGCGACAGTACATGGAGTTGTTGTATTATAGGGCCTTGGCCATAGTACACGACAAGATGGTGGCGGAGGACGTCGTGCAAGAGGTGTTTATTCGTTTCTGGGACCAGCGGGGAGAGTTGCGGGATGCCTCCATCGTGCCGGCCTACCTGACGCGGCTGGTGCAGAACGCTTGTCTGAATCATTTGGAATATAATAGCATTCGCCGGAAGTACGCCGAGAATTACAGGAAATGGCACGCGTGGGAGGACGAGTGCCCGGGGTGGGACGAGGAAGAGGTGGAGAAGTTACGCCGGCGCTTGCACGATTTTATCCAGACGCTGCCGGAGAAATGCCGGGAGATCTTCGTGCTGGCCTGCGTGGAGGGGGTGCGCTATCACGAGGTGGCCGAACGGTTACACGTCTCGGTGAACACGGTCAAGACGCAAGTAAAGAGCGCTTACGCGAAATTGAGGAAGAATTTTGGCGCTACGGATCAGGAACTTATCATCATTTTGCTGCTCGCACGTTATTTTTCTTGATTTTTTATCACCCTATTTTCGTCGTTATCTGTTAACCATGAAAACACGATAATGACCGAAAAATATTTACAGCAACAAGTTTATAAATTTCTCTCCGGGGAGGAGGGGTTCGACGCGCGGGAATTTGCCCGCGAGGTGAATGATCATCCCGCGCTCAGGCGGGTTTTGTCGGGATTGTCGGGCCTGTCGGGCGAGGATGTCGGGCTGGACGGGGAGCGGGTGGTGGAACGGGTGATGCAACTCCTGCGCGCTCGCCGGCGTCGGCGGTTGACGCGCTGGCGAGTGGCCGCCGCCGTGGCCTTGCTCTTGACGGGCGCGGGGGGCTGGTGGCTCGCGAGGGGGCCGGTGGCGGTCGTCGCCTCGCGGCAGGAAGCGCTCGCGCCCGCGGATAGCGCCCGCGTCCGGCTGGTGCTGGCGGGCGGCGAGGTGATCTCGATTCACCGCCTCGAGATGGACACGACGATCCGGGAGCGCGGGGCGGACATCACGTGGGAGCGATCCGGGGTGCTCGCTTACGCGAGGAGCGGGGAAGGGGCGGGTGAGGTGACCTATAACATGCTTGTCGTGCCGCGCGGCAACGAGTTTCGCTTGTTGCTGGCCGACCAGACGGAAGTGCGGTTAAACTCGGAGACGGAGGTGCGTTATCCCGTGAATTTCTCGGAGGGCGAACGCGTGGTGCACGTGAAAGGAGAGGCTTTCTTCAAGGTGGCGAGGGATACGGCCCGGCCTTTCGTGGTGATGGCGGGAGAGATGAGGGTGGAGGCGCTGGGCACCGAGTTTAACGTGAACACGTACCGGGACCAGGACGCGCTGACGACCACGCTGGTCAGCGGGCTTGTCCGGGTAACGGACGAGGCGTCGGGCCGGAACACCGTGTTGCATCCCGGACAGCAGGCACGCTTGCGGGCCGGGGAGTTGACCGTCCGCGAGGTGAACACGATGGAGACGATCGCCTGGATTAACGGGCAATTCCTTTATTATGACATGCCGCTGGAGCAGATCGCCCGGCAACTGGAGCGCTGGTACAATGTCTCGATTTATTTCCAGGAGGAGGCCTTGCGCGCGTATACCTTCACGGGGGTGATCAAGCGCTACCACTCGCTGCGGGAAATATGCAGTTATATCGAGGAGACCACGAATGTCCATTTCCTGATCAACGAACAAGACGTGACCGTGCGTCGCGCAAGATAAAACCGATAACCGCTCACGAGCGGCTACCGGTGGAGTACAGTTCATTACGCTCGTGGACAAGTTGGCACGCGTGCACGAGTATTGTTAAACCTACTTAATCACAAAGCTATGAATTTTTTATTAAAAACTTTACGGGTGATGAGATTAACCGTGTTTTTAATGTGTTTGGGATTCATTTGCGCGCACGCCGAGGGGCACGCGCAGACCTTCAAGGTCGACCTGGATCTCAAGGAACAGACGCTCGAGCGGGCCTTTGACCTGCTCCGGCAGCAAACGAACCTTGTATTCTTCTTTAGCAACC
>JAISAV010000120.1 GCA_031266545.1 Odoribacteraceae bacterium
TAATGCAGTCCACAGCCACCTTGTAGTCCTGTTCCCGCGTGTAAAAGTTAGTTTCCGTCTTCATATATTTTTCTGGTTATATTCTAATCGTTTGATCCCGCGTTCTTGTCGTGAATCGCGTGCCAAACATACGCGTTTTTTTGCTAAAAATCAAATTATCTTTTTTCATGAAAAAAAAGAGCGTGTCACCCGTACTATTATGTGGTATTTCCACTATTTTTGCCGTGCGTGCCCGGACACTTAATCGAGGCGCCGCGCGCGCGATGTGTAGAGAAAGTGAAACTTAAAATCCTGACTATGAAAAAAGCGATCATCCTGCTCATGGGCTGCCTCGCGGCGATAAGCACGCGGGGGCAGCAGCATGCGGGTTACCCGGTGACCCCTGTTCCCTTCACGAGCGTGAAGGTGACTGACAACTTCTGGGGCGAGCGCCTGCGGGCCAGCCGCGAGGTGACGATCCCCCTGGCCTTCCGGAAATGCGAGGAGACGGGCCGCTACAAGAACTTCGAGATGGCCGCCAACCCCGGCCCGGGCAACGAGGTGACTGGCTACTCCTTCGACGACACGGACGTCTACAAGACGATCGAGGGGGCGAGCTACCTGCTGCAAAGCTACCCGGACGAGAAGCTGAAGCGCTACATCGACAGTGTTCTCGTGATCGTGGCCGCCGCGCAGGAGCCTGACGGCTACCTCTACACCGTGCGGACGATGAACCCGGGGCACCCGCACGAGTGGGCGGGCGTGCGGCGGTGGGAGAAGGAAGAGGATCTCAGCCACGAGTTTTACAACCTCGGGCACATGGTCGAGGGGGCCATCGCCCATTATCAGGCGACGGGGCGGCGGAATTTCCTCGACATCGCCACGCGTTATGCCGACTGCGTGTGTCGCGCGATCGGGGAGGGCCCGGGGCAGTTGACGATCGTGCCGGGACACCAGATCGCGGAGATGGCGCTGGCGAAGCTTTACCTGCTCACGGGCGAGAAGAAGTACCTTGATCTGGCCAGGTTCTTCGTCGACAAGCGCGGGTACACCTCCCGTCGCGACGCCTACAGCCAGGCACATGCCCCGGTGCTCGAGCAAGACGAGGCCGTCGGGCACGCCGTGCGGGCCGCCTACATGTACTCCGGCGTGGCCGACGTGGCCGCCTTGACGGGCGAGCAGGCCTACATCGATGCGATCGACCGGATATGGGACAACGTGGTGACGAAAAAACTCTACATCACCGGCGGCATCGGGGCCACGGGCAGCGGCGAGGCCTTCGGGAAGGAGTACGAGTTGCCCAACATGTCCGCCTACTGCGAGACGTGCGCAGCGATCGGCAACGTTTACTGGAATTACCGCCTCTTTTTGTTGCACGGCGACGCGAAGTATTATGACGTGCTCGAGCGGACGCTCTACAACGGCCTCCTGTCGGGCGTGTCGCTGGACGGCGACGGCTTTTTCTACCCCAACCCGCTGGAATCCATCGGCCAGCACCAGCGGCAGGCGTGGTTCGGCTGCGCCTGTTGTCCCTCGAATGTCTGCCGCTTTATCCCCTCCATGCCGGGGTATATTTACGCCGTGAAGGAGAAAGATATCTACGTGAATCTCTTCGTCTCGAACGAGGCGACCTTGGACGTGGCGGGCAAGCGGGTCGACGTGAAGCAGGCCACGAATTATCCCTGGGACGGGGAGATACGGGTGGAGGTCTCGCCGCGGGCCGCCGCCACCTTCGGCGTGAAGATCAGGATACCGGGATGGGCGCGCGACGAGGTCGTGCCCGGCGACCTCTACCGCTACGCGGATGACAAGCGGCTCGCCTACCGGGTGACGGTCAACGGGCAAGCCGTCGAGGGAACGCCCGAACAGGGGTACATCACCGTCACCCGCCGCTGGAAACGCGGGGACGTCGTGGAGGTGCACCTCGACATGGAGCCTCGCGTCGTGCGGGCCAACCCGCGGGTCGAGGCGGACAGGGGCCGGGTGGCCGTTGAGCGCGGCCCGGTCGTTTACTGCGCGGAGTGGCCCGACAATCATTTTAGCGTCAGCGGCGTGTTGCTCAACCGGGAGCCGCGTTTCGAGGCCGCATACCGTCCCGATCTCTTGAAAGGGGTGGTCACGCTGGCGACCGATGCGCAGGCGTTGCGCTTTGACGAGCGGGGCAGGCTGTGCCCGGAGGAGGTTTCCCTGACGCTCATTCCCTATTACGCTTGGGCGCACCGCGGGCCGGGCGAGATGGCCGTCTGGCTACCGGCAGACGTCGCGGCCACCCGCCCGTCGATGCCCCCGACCCTCGCGTCGAGGAGCACCCTCACCGCTTCCCACCGCGGGAGCGCCCTCACCGCCGTCAACGATCGCCTCGTCCCGGGTGCGCCGGGCGACCGCTCCGCCCCCTACTACCACTGGTGGCCCAAGAAGGATACCACGGAATGGCTCGTCTACGAGTTTCCGGACCCGGCGCGCGTGTCATCCTCCACCGTCTACTGGTTTGATGATGGCCCGTGGGGAGGTTGCCGCGTCCCGGCCGCATGGAAGATATATTACCGCGACGCCGCGGGCGGGTGGGTTCCCGTGAGCGACGCGTCCGGTTACCCCCTCTTGAAGGATGCGCCTTGCCGCGTCACCTTCGATCCCGTCACCACCCCCGCGCTCAAGCTGGAAGTACGGCTACCGGCGGGGCACGCCTCCGGGCTTTTTGAATGGGAAGTCAAATAAACATTACTCACTTTGAATTGATATGTCATGAAACAAAACATCAACCTCACGGCACTTCTCGTGCTCGTCTTTTGCGGTTTGTCGGCGACCCTCGCCGCGCAACCCGAAGAGTGGCTAAACCCGCGCGTCAACGCCATCAACCGGGCGCCCACGCGGGCTGATTTTTTCGCCTATCCCACCCCCGCGCGAGCGCTGGCCAGTGACCGCGACGACTCCCCGAACTTTCTTTCCCTGAACGGCACGTGGAAATTTAACTGGGTGAGAGACCAGGAAGATCGCCCGCGAAACTTCTTCCGGGAAGATTTCGAGGACAAGCACTGGGTCGACTTTCCCGTGCCCGGCATCTGGGAATTGAACGGGTACGGCGACCCGGTCTACCGGAACGCCGGTTACGCGTGGTCGCACCAGTTCCGCCCCGCCCCGCCCGTCATCGAGACGCGTAACAACCACGTTGGCTCGTATCGCCGCGTCGTCGAGATCCCGGCGGACTGGAAGGGCAGCGACCTCTTCCTGCACGTCGGCTCGGCCACGTCCAACCTCTACCTCTGGGTCAACGGCCACTTCGTCGGGTACAGCGAGGATAGCAAGATGGCCGCCGAGTTCGACATCACCCGCTACGCGCGCCCGGGTAAAAACCTGATCGCCATGCAGGTTTACCGCTGGTGCGACGGCAGCTACCTCGAGGATCAGGATTTCTGGCGCCTCAGCGGCATCGGGCGCGAGGTCTACCTGTACGCCCGCCCGGCCACGCACGTCGAGGATCTCTTTATCATCCCCGCCCTTGACGATGCTTACCGCGACGCCACGCTCCTCGTCACGGGCAAGGTGAAGGGACGCGCCACCGTGCACCTCGAGTTGCTTGACGCCCGCGGCCAGCGGGTGGTCGAGCGGCAAGGCGTCGCGCCCGACGGCAAGGGCGACTTCCGGGTCACGCTGGACGTGGCTGCCCCCGCCCTTTGGAGCGCCGAGGACCCGAACCTCTACCGCCTCCTCGTCACCCTGCGCGACAGCCGCGGCGGCATCATCGAGGCCATCCCCCAGCGCGTCGGCTTCCGCGAGATCGAGCTGAAGAAGGATCTCGGGCAGGTCTGGGTGAACGGCCGACCCATCCTGATCAAGGGCGCCAACCGCCACGAGATGGATCCCGCCACCGGCTACGTCCTCACCCGCGAGCGGATGCTCGAGGATATACGGATCATGAAGGAGAATAACCTGAACGCCGCGCGCACGTGCCACTACCCGGATTGTCCCCTCTGGTACGATCTCTGCGACGAGCATGGCATCTACCTCGTCAGCGAGGGCAACATCGAGTCCCACGGCATGGGGTACGGCGAGCACACCCTCGCCAAGGATCCCGCCTACGCCACGGCCCACCTCGAGCGCGACCAGCGCATGGTCGAGGCCTTCAAGAATCACCCCTCCGTGATCTTCTGGTCGCTGGGCAACGAGGCCGGTCACGGCCCCAACTTCGAGGCCTGCTACGATTGGATCAAGCGCCGCGACCCCAGCCGCCCCGTCCAGTACGAGCAAGCGGGCCGCTCGCCGCAGACCGACATCGTCTGCCCCATGTACGCCGGCCTCGACTGGATGAAGCGTTACGCCGAGGACGATGCGCAGCAGCGCCCCCTCATCCAGTGCGAGTACGCCCACGCGATGGGCAACTCCGTGGGGGGCCTCAAGGAGTACTGGGACTTGATTCGCGCCTACCCGCGCCTGCAAGGCGGCTTTATCTGGGACTTCGTCGACCAGGCCCTCCGCGATTACACGCCCGACGGGAACATCGTCTACAAGTATGGCGGTGACTACGAGAAATATGACGCCTCCGACAAGAATTTCAACTGCAACGGCCTCATCGGCCCCGACCGCGTGCTGAACCCGCACATGTACGAGGTGAGGAAGATATACCAGGAGATCTGGACGTCACCCGTCGACCTCTCTTCCGGCACGATCGCGATCTATAACGAGCATTTCTTCGTCTCCCTTGCCGGCTACTACCTCGAGTGGCGACTCCTCGCCGACGGCGAACCCGTGCAACAGGGCGTCATCGACGGGCTGGACGTCGCCCCGCGGCAGACCGGTCAGGTCGCCATCCCCTACGACCTCGAGGGGATCGCGCCCGGCAAGGAGTACCTCCTCGACGTCGCCTACCGGCTGAAGCGCGCGCGGCAACTGCTTCCTGCCGGGCACGTCGCGGCGCGTGACCAATTGACGATCGTTCCTTACGCGGCCTATGCGGGCGAGGTGGTCGGGGGCAAGACCCCCGTCGAGATCTACCGCGATCAGGTGCGCGCCATCGTCACCGCCGGCGACGTGGAGGTGACGTTCAACACGCGTAGCGGCTGGATCGAGCGCGTGCGCCTCGACGGCGTGAACCTCCTGCGGGATGATCATGCGCTCCGCCCCAACTTCTGGCGCGCCCCCACGGATAACGACATGGGCGCCAACCTGCAATTCCGCTTCTTCCCGTGGAAGTCCCCGGAGATGAAGCAAAAGGAGTTCGTCGTCGAGCGCGCGGGGAACAACGCTCGCGTCCGCGTCACGTACGACCTCCCCGCGCTAGAGGCCGACCTGCTCATGACCTACGAGATCAACGACCGCGGCGAGATCGGCCTGACGGAGGAACTCGTGACGCGCTCCGCGAAGCAGGACATGCCCCACCTCTTCCGCTTCGGGATGCAACTCGTGATGCCGGGCCGCTTCGACCGCCTCGATTACTACGGTTACGGGCCGGGCGAGAACTACGCCGATCGCCACGAGGGGCAATCCCTCGGCCGTTACCGCCAGCTCGTCAGCGAGCAGTACTACCCCTACATCCGCCCGCAGGAGTCGGGCACGCGCACGGGACTTCGCTACTGGAGCGTCGTCGACATCGACGGGCGCGGCCTGCTGATCCGTTCGGGCGCTCCCTTCTCCGCCTCGGCGCTCCCTTTCCTGCAAGAGGATCTCGACGACGGTCCCGTCAAGGACCAGCGCCACTCCGGCGAGTTGCAACCGCGCGACCTGACGGCGGTCTCCTTCGACCTCAAGCAAATGGGCCTCGGCTGCCAGAATAGCTGGGGCGCGTGGCCGTGGCCGGAATACCTGCTCCCCTACGGTAACTACACCTTTAAGGCGGTCATCACCCCCGTCAAGAAGCGTTGAGCAATGGTTAGTGGTTAAGTGATAAGTGGTAAGGCCTGGAGTCTAGTGCCGTCAATTGAAGAATTTTGTTCGGCGTAGGCTCCAGCCCAATGTCATAAAGTTAAGGATTAGTGCTAGCTCTCAGAGAGAGCCTCTCTATATAGGCAGTAGCCTTAGGCTACTGTAACTGGCAGCACGTATAACCTTGCCTGCAGCGCAGGCTTCCCTAAAACCCAACCTGAGTTCGGGTTATGTATCAATAGAAAATATTTCCCGTCCGTTCCCGAACGCCGTAGGTGTTCAACTCCTGACGGGGTTACGAGAGAGAAAAAGCGTTTTTCTATTGATATGGATGCCCTACGGGCAATAAATAACCGATTCATCATGATTTATGTCATTTCTTATCCCGAACTCAGGTTAACCCAGCGTAGGCAAGGCTTTATTTGCCCGCGATGCGGGCGAGAGGAAACCGCATTATACAGTAACCTGAGGCTACTGCCTAAATAGAGATGCTCTCTCTGAGAGCGGGCAGTAATTCCTTAAGTTGATGGCATTGGTATAGGGCTTACGCTGAGCGGAGGCATTCGGTCGGAACGCCGAGGGACGTTTGGTCGGAATGCCGAGGGGCGTTCGATCAGAACGCCGGGGGACGTTCGGTCGGAACGCCGCCCGGCGTTCGATCGAAACGTCGAGGCTCGTTCGGTCGGAACGCCGGGCGGCGTTCGGGTAAAACGTCGAGGCCCGTCTTGTGGAACGGGCCTCGATGCTTGGAGAATCATGCGGGGTGGTTGTTTATTGCACTGCCAGCACGTAGTCGAATAGATAGGTGCGCGGTTCTTTGAGCAGCGTGCTCGAGTTGGCATATTGCGTGGTAAGGCTTAGCTTATAGTCACCGGCGGGCAGGTATGCGGGGACGATAAACGTTACCTTTTTCGGGTCGTTCACCAGCACGGTTTCCATCGGGATCAGGGTTTCCGTGCCGCTGTTCTGCTCGATCAGGCGGATGCCGTTTTCCATGCTGTCGCCCACGATCCGGATTTTGCTGCCCGTGAGGTTCACGCCGCCGCCCGGCGTGAGGCGCGCGTTTTCTTCGCCGGAGGTTTTATCGATCAAGGTATTGATGATGGTTCCCGAGTTGGCCATCCCGCGCACGTTCACGTGCACACCCTTGATGATTTCGCGAAGTTCGGCGCTGGAAGCGGTCTTCACGTGCAGGCTGTTGACCTCGGGGTTCCATTGCGCGTGGTCGCCGATAAAAATGCCCCTCACGTCAAGGCTGAAAAAGCCAAGCCCGAACTGCACCGATGCCCCGTTGGCAATTTCCCTGATTGCGACGCCTTTCAGGATCTCGAGCGCGGAGCGAAGGGTCGTCGGGTTAAGGTCGGTTCGCTGGTTCACGGCGATGTCTATCAAATTGGACTCGGTCAGCGACTTGGTGGTCACTACTCGACCGAAACGGTCGTCCGTTCTCGCCGAGATCTTTAGATCGTAGAGTTCCACGATCACGGTGTTTTTTTCTTCTGTAGCCATAATGGTTCTCTTTTAGTTGGTTTAATTTACGTTGTTTTATTCGCGCGCGCCTGGATATTGCAAGACCCCGGCGCTCTCTCCCCGCCTACCTCCCGCATCGGCGGAGCCACACGAGCAGGCAGCTCGCCAGCAGCAGGAGTATTCGCGGCCGGGGGGGACGGGTAGGTGTCCCCCGGCGGCCGCGAACGAGAATCAAGGAGTGAATTTCGTTTTCCCGCGGTTTAGATGGAGAGCGGGATGTAATTGTTATTCACGCTAGCCGCATTCGGGTCGGTCAGGAACTTGTTCGTGAAGTACTGCATCTTCGCGACCTTTCCCTCGCCTTCTAGGATACGAACCGGGTTGCCGTACGGCTGGCCGCCGACGATGTTGTAGAGGTAGATCTTGTACCTGCCCGCCTGGTGAGTGGCGATGGCGAGGTAGTTGAAGTTGGCCTCCGCGTCGGCCGGGTTCTGGTAGTAACGGTTGCTGACGTAGGTGATCTCCTCGCCGGCAGGGAAGCCCTGCGGCGCGAGGGGTATCTCTATGCCGTTATTCACGTCGTACATGTAGAGGCGGTTGTCGTGCAGGAAGTAAATCGCGAAGGCGTCCAGCTCGTTGGTCGCGAAGTAGGTGGCCTCGTTGAACTTCAAGGAGGGGTTGATCTCCGCCGTGCCCGTGATGAACGACACCCCGGACGCCATCATCGTTTGGTAGAGGTATCGCTTGCCCGGCACGTCGCGATCCTGGAAGATGGCGTATCCCTGGTACATCATCCGGTACGCGTAGTTGCAGCCGAGGTAGAGCAGCTCGTGCGGGATGACGTTGTCGTCGCCCGATATGATCAGGCCCATGCTCCCCTCGAGGCCGAGGAAGCGGTGGTTGAGGTCATCGTAAAAGTAGATCTCCGGCGCGGCGACCAGCGAGCGGGGGTTCGGGACGTAGCCCGCTTTGCCCATCGTCACGGGTCTCTTGATGCCGAATTTGCCGTCCCCCTGCATGAGGAGGTCGTTGAAGAAGATCCCCTCGCTGGTGACATAGACCATGCCGCCGCCGTGATGGGTAATGTAGTAGGGGGTGGCCGTGGAAACCTCTCCCAGGAAGAATTCCTGGTTCGTGTAGATGGTGGTCATGTCATCGACGCGGATGATTCTCGCTTCTTCCCCGGCGCAGATGTTCAGGGTGATCGCCCGTTCGTTCGTGTTCGTCTCGGGGTTATTGAAGGAGTAGTCGAACGTGACCCCGAGGCTGGTGGGTTTCCCGTTCATCACCCCGTCGTCGGATTTCTCCAGGAGGTTGGAGAGCGGCTCGTCATCGGTCGGGATGTGCAGGTCGAGGTCGGTGTGATCGCCCATGTCCTTGAGGACGTAGAAGCCGACGGAGAACGGCGTGACCACGCTGAGCGAGGTTCTGTGGTAGGTGGGCTGCCCGTTGGCGAGGTTCGTCGCCCGGAGGACGATCTCGTAGAGGCCCGATTTCAGTTTTACCGGGTAGTCAAGCACGTTTTCCCTCCCGATGGTGTCGAGGTGGGGCGGGGAAAGGTGGCCCAGTATCCACAGGTACTCGAACGCGTCGCCGGGGGTGAGACCGGGGTCGATGCGCAGCGTGTCTTGCAGGGACACCACGTTGTACGAGGATTCGATGCCAGGGGCCGTCGTCTCGATGATTTCCGTGTAGTCGTAGTTCCCCTCGTCGCTGAAACAGCCGGTGAGGAACAGGGTGATGGTTGCCGTGAGCGGCAGGATGTATTTGTTTTTCATGTGATCTCGTTTTTACATAACGTAAGGTGAAAAAAAGGTGAGGGCCCTGCCCTGGCTTTCTCCCTCGGCGGGCGCTTCCCGCAGGATGTCGAGGCCCTCCGCGAGCCGTCGCACGTTCTCCTCTTGGAGTTTGGCCTCGAAGTAGGCGGTCCAGTAGGCAAACAATCCCATGTTGACGAAGGCTCTCGGGTCATACCAGCCCTCGAAGAAAAAATCGTCGATGATGACGCCCGGTGGCGCCACGTCGATCATGAAACGGTGTGTCTCCGGCCCGTAAGCGGTGAACAACATGTCAATGTAGGGATCCCACGTGGCCGGCCTGACCAGTATGTCGGAGACGGTCAACAGTTTCTCGCGGACGTCGCGGAAGCCCGGCTTGAAGTACTCGTTCTCCACGATGCCGACGCGTAGCGTGTGCTCCGCCTCGGTCAGCGAGGCGCCCCGCTTGACGAGCAGCGGGAGGCGTGCCCGGCTGGCCCCCGCCGGGATGACGAGGAGGCTCGCCGCGCGCGGGTCGTCGAAGGGGACGTAGTGGGTGCCCGGCACGGCCCGCGGCGGATCGCTCTCCAACTGGCGGAGGGCTACCGGTCGCGGGTAGTTGGTGACGAAACCGCTGGTGATGACCTCGACCCACATGGTGTCTTCCATCGTTTCCCTCGGCTCGTAGACGAAGGTGTAGCGCTGGGCGGAGTCGACGTCGAGACCTGCCGTGTACGCCGGGTACCAGAAGCTCAAGCGGTCTGCCGCCTCGTTGTAGAGGGGAACTTCTTCCTCGCTGCAGGCGAGGAGGAGGAGCGGGAGGGCTATATATAAAAGGTGTGTTTTCATGGCTGTTCGCGTTAATTGTTAGAATTGTATTCGGACGTGGGGAGTGGGACGATGTAGTTGGTTTCCGTGACGAACCGGTCTTTCCACAACATGGTTGGCGCGCCGAGACGCTTGTAGGTGTAGAACATTTGTCCCTCGCCGAAGAATTCGCGACGGTATTCCCGCGTGATCTCGGTCATTACTTGATCGTCGGTCAGCGTGATGGGCGTCACGTTGCGCGCTATCAGGTACTCCGCGTAGAGGGTGTTGAACACGGTGTTGTCGGGGGCGGTCTCCATGGCGATGAGATAGATTTCCGAGAGGCGGATGAGGGGGACGACTTGCCGTCGCGTGGCCAGCAGGTTGCTCGAGACGGTTTCGCTCGTGCCGGGTTGCTCGTATTTCCTGAGCGTCAGGTAAAGGCCCGACCGGATCCACGCGCCTATGGCGCGGTTGTGCGAGGCGGTGGATTGCCCCGTGAAGATCTCGTTGAAGTGGTCAGCGGTCACGAATAGCCAGGGGTTGTTGTCCGAGAAGTAAACCGCGTGAATGGCGCTTAACTGGAAATTGTTCAGCGCGAGGAGGCACTCGGTGGGCAGGGCGTAGTACTTCTGGTTGTAGTCGTCGTTCCCGGCCAGGGAGATGACCTTGTTGCCCGCCTTGTCGCGCGCGTCGATCAGTGCCCGGGCGGTGGTGTAGGCCTTTTCGCGTTGCCCGGTGTAGAGGTACATGCGCGCCTGTAGGGCCTTCACGGCGTGGTAGTTGAAGCGGAAGCGGCGGTAGCCGAGGAAAGCGTCGTCGAGCGCGACCGGGATACTCGTGTCGACGTAGTCAAGCTGGTCGTAGGAGTACTCGAGGACGGGGTCGTGCTGCTGTAGTAATGCTTCGGCTTTTTCCCAGTCCCGCGAGATTTTGGCGACGAAGGCATCGAAGGGGTAGAAGGGTATCGCGTCGAGCGAGACTACCTCGGCGTAGGGCAGGGAGACGAGCTTGGTCGCGTTTTGCGGTACCTGCCCGAATAGCCGCAGGATCTCGAAGTGGCAAAAGGCCCGGATGGCCAGCGCTTCCGCCTCGATGATCGCGCGCGTGGATTCCGCGCGGATGACCTGTCCGGTCGCGGGCAGGTTTTCGAGGACGGTGTTGGCCTGGGCGATCACGTTGTAGAGGGCGAGGTAGATGGTCAGGATGCTTTCCCGCGCCAGCTCGTACTCGAAGTTTTTCAGGGGCGAGGGCGCGTCGAGGGGGTTATCCGTGTCCCAGTGGTTGGCCAGGTATTCGATGTCCATCACGATGAGGCGACTCCCGTAGAGGTTGGTGCTGTTTAGCTGGATGTAGCACGCCGTGAGCGCGTCCTTGAACCCGCTCTCGCTCGCGAACATCTCGTCGGCCGCTAATTCCGTCCGGGGACGTACCTCCAGCCAGTCGTTGCAGGAGGTGAGGGCCAGTATCGATAAAATCAAGATGAATCTGTTCATAATCGTCAAAGGTTAAAACATGAATGAAAAGGCAAGCGACATTCTCCGCGCGAAGGGGTACGCGATGCCGCGCTCCCGCTTGACGGAGGAGATGTAGAAGACATCTGACATGTTGAGGCTGATGTTCAGCGCCTCCACGTCCCACCTCTCCCGCAGGAAGGCCGGTCGCCAGCGGTATTGCAGGTTGGCGCTCTGTAGCTCGAAGACGTTGTCGTCCATCACGAAGCGGGAGGAGGACTTGGTGTCCGGCAGCCTCCTGTCGTAACGCTTGAAGCGTTTCACGTCGCCCTCGTTTTGCCAGCGTTCGGTGTAGGCTCGCCTGTCCACGTTGAATTGCAATTGAGAGAAGCTGACTTCCACTTTCCGTAGCAATGTCTCGTTGTATTGCTGGCCGCCCCAGTGGTAGGCGAAGGAGAGGTTGAGGGAGAGGTCGCCCCACGTGAGCAGGGAGCCGAGGTTTCCCCGGTAGGGAGGCTCGGAGACGCCGAAGTAACGCTTGGCCGACGGGTGCCAGTCATCGGTGATCTCCCCGTCCCGGTCGAGGAATAGCTCGCTGCCTGTGCTGGGGTCGATGCCGAGGGAGGGGACGGCCCAGATGCCGCGCTGCGGGTATCCCTCGTAGAGGAGGTTGTTGATCTCGACATCCTTGAGTTTTTCCGCTTCCACCTGGTCTTTGAGGGCCTGGGAGAGGCGGGTCACCTTGCTGTCGTTATAGGCGAGTTTCGCGGTGAGGAGCCACGACAGTCCGCCGTCCGCGTCGCGGAGCACGTGGCCGCCGAGCGCGGCCTCGTATCCCTTGTTTTGCACCTCGCCGACGTTGTCCGCGTAGGAGGGGAAGCCGTGCGAGGGGGTGATGTCCATTTGCGACACCAGATTGGAGGTCGTCTTCACGTACACGTCCAGCGAGGCCGACAGGCGACCGTTCCATAACCCGGCCTCGAAGCCGCCGTTCCACTGGTGGGTCACCTGCCATTGCAGGTTCTCGTTGCCCAGGGCCATCAGCCGCGCGCCGTTCCAGGCGAGGTAGCGCTGGCTGTTGTAGTACTGGAACGTGGAGAGGGCCTGGTAGGGGTAGAATTGCTGGGAGCCGGTCTCCCCGTACGAGGCGCGCAGGCGCAGGTTGTTGATGAGCTTGCTCTCCTTCAGGAATCCCTCGCGGTGGACGTTCCAGCCCAGCCCGGCGCTCCAGAAGGGGGCGAAACGTTTCTTCGCACCGAACTGGGAGGAGCCGTCCTGCCGGAACGAGAAGTCGGCGTAGTACCTGTTATCGTACGTGTAGTTGACGTTGCCGGTGAAGCCGACCCGCCGGGAGATGCTCTCCTCGCCGGCGGGCTTTGTCCCCTGGGCGTACTGCAACGCGTTGGCGAAGAAGTTCAGGCGCTCGCCGGAGAAGCCCTCGACCTGTATCTCGTACCCGAAACTCTCGCGATGGGCGATGGAGTAGTCGAGGCCGACGTACAGTTGATGCTTGTCGGCGAACAGGCGGGAGTAGCTCAAGGTGACGTTCCCGTCGACGTTAAACTCCTCGCCGGTGCCGTACGTGTAGCTTCCCTTGCGAAAGAAATCGTTCGTGGAGTTGTTCTCGAAGTTGGTGTGGTCGGGCGGGAGGTAATAATCCGAGGTGTTGAATTGCTTGGCTATCCCCAGTTGTCCCCGGAGCGTTAGCGCGTCGGCGATGTTCCACTCGATGGCGAAGTTGTTGGTGATCGTGGTGTACTTTTGCTGGTTGATCGTGTTCAACTGCGCGTCGTACAGCGGGTTCTTGATCGGGGAATTATAATAGGGGGAGGGGTAAGATTTGATGTAGTTCCCCTCGTCGTCCTTGATGCGCCAGTAAGGGTTCATGCGGGCGTATTCCGAGAAAGTCCCGTACTTGCTCTCCGTGCCCTTGTTCGCGTCGATGATCAACTGATCCCTGAAAATAAGGTTGTCGAAGGTGTACGAGAGCGTGAGCGCGCCGCTGAAGGCGTCGCGCGCGGAGCCTTTCATGGCACCCTTGACCTTGTTGTAGGCGATGGACGCGCCCCAGCGGAACTCGCTGGCCCCGCCCTCGATCCGCAGGTTGTAGCGCTGGCCGACGCCCGTCTGCAGGGGCTGGCTCAGCCAGTCGGTGTTCACGCCGGCGAGCATGTCGGCGTAGAGGCGGCTGTGCTGTTCCTTTTTGCCGATATCCTCCTGCCAGGAGTAGTCGTAGACCATGTCGTACAGGTTGCTGGCCAGTTCCAGTTCCAGTTTTTCCCGCGCGTTCAGCAGGTCGTAGGAGGAGAGGTCGGGTATCTCCAGGTTGATCCCGCCCTGCGCGAAGAAGCGCAGCTTGCCCGCCCGCGGTGCCCTCGTCGCGACGACGATCACGCCGTTGGCGCCGCGCGACCCGTAGATGGCCGTGGCCGCGGCGTCCTTCAGGAGCGTGATGCTCTCGATTCCCTCGTCGTCGAAGTCCATCAACTTTTGCAGCGAGATCTGGAAGCCGTCCATGATCACGAGGGGCGCGTTCAGTTGCTTGGACGCCCCGGCGTTCAGCTCGTTGAGGCTTTGGGGGAGGGAGGAGTTGCCCCGGATCGTGACCTCCGGCACGACGTTCGGGTTGCTGCCGAGGTTATTGTCCACGACAATGTTGATCGACGGGTCGATGTTGCGCAACGTCGCGAGGAGATTCTGCCCGCGGTATGCCTTCAGCTCTTTCCCCGTCACCCGCGTGGCCGCCCCCGTGTAGCTTTCCCGCGCCTTGTTGAAAATTCCCGTCACCACGACGTCGTCAAGCGTCGAGACGCTTTCCCGCATCACGATGTTGATCGTCTCCTGTCCCGCGTACTCCACCTCTTGCGCTTCCATGCCTATGAAGGTGAAGCGGAGCGTGACCTTGTCCCGCGCGGGGAGGTACAAGCGATAGAGGCCCTCCGCGTTCGTGGTGCTGCCCAGCGTCTCTCCCTTCACGGAGACGGTGACGCCCGGCAGCGGCTCGCCGGAGGTGTCCGTCACCTTCCCGCTCACGAGCGCCCGGTCTTGCGGGTCGCGGGGCGCCACTTCCTTCTGCTTCACGATCACCGCGTGATCCACGATGACGTAGGTCAGCGGGGTGTCTTTCAGGCACAATTCCATCACCCGTTCCAGCGAGAGGCCGCGGGCCTTCACGCTTACCTTCCCGACGCGGGATAGCAACTCGTGGGTGTAGAGGAAATCGTAACCGCTCTGTTGCTGGATCTCCTTGAATACTTCCTGCAGGGTCACCTCCTTCATGGAGAGGGTGACCTGCGCGAACCCGCTGGCGCTCGC
>JAISAV010000130.1 GCA_031266545.1 Odoribacteraceae bacterium
AGGGCGCCCACGGGCGACTCGGCCGGGGGGACGAGGTCGTAGGTATAAGCGTAGGTCGCGGCGACGTCCTTGTCCAGCGTCAGCGTCAGGGCGCCCGGGGCGTCCGCAGGGAGTTTCGCGAAGCCGTATCTCCCCGCGTGGCTGGCCCAGACGAGGAGGTCGCCCTCGCCCAGCGTCAGGCGGCTCTCGCCCCGCTCGTCGGCGCGGAGGGTGACGACCGGGTAAAACTCGCCGTAGTTAAAGACCCTGTACTCCACCCGCGCGCCGGCGACGGGGTGGCCTTGCCGGTCGATCACCCGGACGCGCGCGGGCCGGGCGCGGGTGTAGCGGGCGGTGACGTTGACCTTCGAGCCGGAACCGTCGGCGAGGACGATCTCCTCGCCCTCGTACCTGCCGAAGACCTCCGCCTCCACGTAGACGGCGCGCTGGACGGGCAGGGTGAACCATGCGATGTCGAGGCGCGGTTCCGGCTCGCAGGCGCCGAGGTATTTCCACGCGCCCCCGGTCCAGACCTCGATCCACGCGTGGTTATCGTCGCAGTGCGCCCAGCGGGGGGTGTACACCTGCCGGGCCGGGATGCACACCGCGCGCAGGGCCGCCAGCGCGAAGATCGACTCCTCGCCGCAGCGGCCGTAGGCCACGCTCGCGGTGGCCAGCGGGGACATGGCGCGGGCGTTGGTCGGCCGGTAGATCACCTTCTCGTGGCACCAGTGGTTGACCTCGAGGGCCGCCTCCTCGATGGTCGCGTGTCGGCCGGCGCGCTCCTTCAACTCGCGGTAGAAGGCGAGGCGCGCCGTGTCGAGGGTCTCCTTGCCCCCGCGCGGCGGCAGGACGAAGTGGCGGAAGATCTCGTCCGGGATCTCTTTCCCCCACGGCATCTCCTCCCGCGCGCGGAAGGCGGCCCGCGTGTTCTCGAGGAAGAACGTCCCGTCCAGCGTCGCGAGGTCTACCAGCGGCGAGTAGGCGTAGAGGAACTGCATCGCCTCCCGCTCGCGGGTCGTCATCGGGGCGTCGAACACCGCGAACAGGTCGCCCGGCAGCATCGCTTGCCTCTCCTTGAAATCTCGCTCGACCAGCGCCCGGTATCCCGCGTCGGGGATAAAGCGCGGCTGGCAGCCCGCGAGCGCCAGCAGTAACCACGTCCATGTTTTCATGCTACTCCTTATATATTGTCGTTACCACGCGACCGCATTGATCACGCCATCCAGGTAGTTGATCCGGGTGGTCATGTAGTTTTTCATTCCCGTGATCTCGGTGGAGTAGTCGATTTGCGCGTAGTGACCGTTCCACCGTTTTTTGTTCTGCGCGGCCGACCGGGCGAGCTTGTCCCCCATCTCCCCGACGAAGGCGTCGATCGTGGAGAAGTGCGGTTTCATCTCGTTCCAGCGCGCCTTGTACGCCGCGCGGAACCCGGCGTCAAGGAAGAACTGGGTGAAGAAGACGTTCCCCGCACGCGGGTCTCCCTTGAAGTTGGTCTTGCTGCTAAAGTAGAACGTCGTGGGGTCTTTAAAGTAGCTAAAGCCACTCCCGGAGTAGCCGAAACCCCAGTCGAAGTCCCAGAGCGGGCCGAAGCACCACCTGCCGTCCAGCACCTTGTACATGTACGTGCTCTTGGGGTGCTGCAACTCCTTGTTGCCGACGATCTCGTTGATCATGATAAAGTCGACGGTGGAGGTCATGTCGATCAGGTCGGCGTAGCGAGCGTCCGGGCCGTCGAACCTCTTGTTGTTCGTCAGGTAGTCCACGAGGAGTTGCATGTCCGCCCGGATCGCAGGCAGCGCCGCTGCACCACGGTCGTCCTCGGGCGATTGGATGTTGACGGGCAACTCCGTTCCGCCGGGGAACATCGCGATCTTGAACTTGTTGGTCTCGTCATAGTACGAGTCAAGCTCGAGGAAATAATCTTTCTTCTCGTCAATATTCACGCGGTACTCGTTGACCTGCACCTGCTCCGTGAAGAGGTAACTGCCCATGTACTCGCCGCTGATAAACAATTCCACGTGGGTCGCGCTGTTCACGAACGACTTCGTCGTCCGCCGGGTGGCAAAGCGGTTGCCGAGTTCAAATGCGACGGTGCTCGCCAGCAAGGTCGGGTCGAGGTAGTTCGCGAGCAGCACCCAGCTCTTGGCCTCCCCGAGTCCAAACATGGAGGCTTTCTTGTCGAACTTCAGGCGGTAGGGTTTCTTGTCGTACCCCATCGTGGAGTTGCCGCGGAGGCGGATGCCGTCGGAGGTATTGACGATCTCCGTGTCGTTCGCGGGATCGTTGGGATCGGAGACGGTCACGGTGCAGGGCACGTAGTTCGTTTTATCCGGGATTGCCCTCCCCTTCGTGTCGACGTGAATCACGGGCAGCCCGGTGGTCTGCGGGGAGGCGAAGATCTCCACGGTGTAGGTGACGGAATCCCCCTCGTTCCCCGCCAGCGTGTACTCGAGGTTCCCGCGAAAATCGTTGGGGGTGGCGCCGCTGACCTGCCGGGTCTCGCCCACCGTGACGGACGTCACGCCCGTCGTGGTGGTGAAGGTGGCCACGCCCGTCGCGATGTCCCGGATCAGGGACTGGCTCGTCGGCGATTCCAGGATGATCTTCCGGGAGCCGGGGTTGATGTCGCCGCGCAACGCGAGGGTGTTGGTTCCTTGATGAAGGGTCACCTCGTAGCTCTTCATCTCCAAGACGGGGGGAGGGGTCTCATTCCCGATGATGACGGGATCGGGTTCTTTTTCAGGGGCACACGCGAACACGCTGCATAACAGAATAAGATAGTGTAGTTTCATGACATGACGGTTTAATGCCTGTAAATAAAATTTCATGCAAGGATACGGAATATTTTATAAATATCCTCGCGTGTCGACAAAAATAGGCGACTGGCAAGAGCGAGGCGCTTCCGGTGGCAGCGGAAGCGCTTCCGGTGACAGGGGAAGCGCTTCCCATGACGCGCGAAACGTTTCGCGCGGCTACTGCTCCAGTATGTTCAGGACGATATCCATGTACCGGTAGAGGTCGGTGGTGACCTCTCGCTCGGTCGTCGTTTCCCGCTCGCGGCCGAGGCGGACGACGATGGCGTTCTTGCCAGGGATGGCGACGATATACTGCCCGAGCATGCCCCGGAAATAGGGGTTCACCATCCCGCGGTAGTGCATGATCCACGTCTGGAAGCCGTAGTAATCCAGCGAGTCGTTGCCGAACTGGTCTTTCAGGTAGGCGGCCGGGCGGGTGGCCTCTTCCACGTAGGCGGCCGGGACGAGTTGCCGCCCGTCCCAGTCGCCCCGGCGCAGCAGCAGGCGACCGAAACGCGCCACCTCGCGGGCGCCGGAGTGGAAGCAACAGAAGGCCTTCTCGTCGCCGTCCCGCCTGTCCAGCAACCAGTAGGCGTCGCGACACGCCCCCATGGGTCGCCACAGTTTTTCCGCGGCGTAGTCGCTGACGCTTTGGCCCGTGGCGCTCTCGACGACGAAGGCGAGTAGTTGCGTGTCGCCGCTCCGGTAGCAGAATCGCTCGCCGGGCGTCTCGACGGCCTCCAGCCCGTCCACCAGCCCGCGGAGGTCTCGCCCGTAGTAGCCGCGCGTGGTGACGGAGAAGAGGGAGGAGTACGACTCGTCCCAGCTCAACCCGCCGCTCATCGTGAGCAGGTTCCGTATCGTGATCCGCGCCTTTTTGCCCGTCTTGAATCCCGGGAGGTAGTTGCCGACCGGCTCGTCGAGGCTCTTGATCTTCCCCTCGCCGAGGGCCACGCCGACCAGCAGCCCCACGATGCTCTTGGTGGCGGAGAAGATGTTGGACGTCAGCCCCTCGTCCCACCCGTCCCGGTACTCCTCGTGGAGGATGCTGTCCCCCCGGATCACGAGGAAGGCGACCGTCCCGAGGCGGTCGAGGTAGGCCTCCTCCGCGGGCGACAGCGCGTGCCGATTGTAGCGCGCCGCCAGCGGCCACTCCTGGCAACTGTCCGACCGGTGCACGGTGTGTCGCTCGAACAGGTGCAGGTCATCGATCACCGGGTACCAGTGAATCAACGCTTGCCGCGCGTAATAGGGCAGGCAGGCGTAAACC
>JAISAV010000149.1 GCA_031266545.1 Odoribacteraceae bacterium
AAGCATCCCCCGCCACCTCGAAATAAGCCTCGCCCGACAGCTCCACCTCCCGCGTCTCCCCCGCGAACGCCACCGGGTAACGGATCTCCGTGGCGGCGTTCAGGTGTACCAGCGTCCCGTCGGACAGCAGCAGGCGATACTCCCCGCCCGCGGGCGTCCGCAGGGTATTGTACTCCGCGGGGGTCTCCCGCGAGGCCTCCACGGCCGCGTAGGCAAGGGTATGCCCCGCGTCCCGCGCTTCCACGCCGCCCGCGGAGAGTAATACCCGGTCGACGGCCTCGCCCAGCGTCACGCCCCGCCCGTCACCCGTGATCAACTCCGCCCGGCTTGTCCCCGGGGAGATCGCACTTGACTCCCGCGCTTCCACGACGCCCGCCACCTCCCCTCCGGGAAGCTCCCGCAGGAAGTAACCGCCCGCCACCAGTACCGCCACGGAAGCGGCCACCGCCGCCACGCGCCATGTCCTCGCGCGCCGCGCCCGCCGCGCGATCTCGCATTGTAGTCTCGCCCGCTCCTCCTCCACCGGGTAACGCCCGGCGATCCCCGCGTATTCCCCGCGGGCGAGGGAGTCCGCGAGCGCCCGGTAGCAAGCCTCGTTATCGGCGGAAGCGTCCCGCCACGCAGCCAGCGCCCGCTCCTCCTCCTCGTTCAAGGGGACGCCCGGGAGGATTTTCCGGGTGATCATGTCCGCTATTTCCAATTCTTTCATACCCTTTTTTCTCTTAACATGCCATAAAATACCACAACTCGCGAAAAAGGGTGAATGGCAGGAGTAAAAAAACTTTTGAGAGGCAATTACGAAATAGAAATGACCTTGTTGCGATGATATTTCTTGGATTGCTTTAGCTATTGCCTTCGCCATGACGATGCACTCTACGCATCATCGCAAGCCGCTTGCGGCGAAGCAATCCAAGCAACAGAGCGTTGCAACAACGTCGTTAAAATTACGCATCCATGTCATTTACTTAAGGGCTGAAGGCCCGCCATAACCCAGCCCAACGCGATGCGTTGGGTAATGAATATGTCATATTGCGTTGCGCCCTGAAGGGGCAGCATACTCATTTTCAATATGCTGCCCTTTCAGGGCGCAGGATAGAGACAACATCTATTACCCAACGCGATGCGTTGGGCTGGGTTATGGCGGGCCTTCAGCCCTTAAATAAACGACATTGAATTACGAATTACGAGGAAACGTGCTATCGCCCGGTGACGATGACGGCGGCGCGCCTTACCTCCGGTGCAGGCCGCACTCCTTGTGCAGGGGCGATTCCCACCACCAGCGACCGGCGCGGGGGTCGTCGCCCGGCGCCACGGCCCGCGTGCAGGGTTCGCAGCCGATGCTCGGGTAGCCCTCGTCGTGTAATTTGTTGTAGGGCACGTTATGTTCGGCGATGTAGGCGCGCACTTCCTCTTCCGACCACTCGATCAGCGGGTTGATCTTGACGAGTTGGTTGACTTCGTCCCACTCGATCAATTGCATTTCCTGCCGGGTGACGGATTGCTCGCGCCGCAGGCCGCAGATCCAAGCCTCCAACCCGCGGAAGGCGCGCCGGAGCGGCTCGAGCTTGCGGACTTGACAGCACCGTTTCCGCTTCTCGACGCTGTCGTAAAAGAGGTTGATCCCGTCCGCGCGCACCATCTCCTCCACCCGCGCGTGATCCGGGAAGAAGAGGTCGATCGCGATCCCGTATCGCTTGTTGGTGCGGTCGATGAGCCGGTAGGTCTCCGGGAAGAGGCGCCCCGTGTCGAGCGTGAAGATTCGCGTAACGGGATTCAGGCGGGCGATCATGTCGGTCAGCACTTGATCCTCCAGGCTCAGGCTGGAAGAGAGCGCGACGCGCTCGCCGAAACGCGCCAGGAAGTGGCGCAGCACCTCGTCGGCGCTCGCCGTCGCGTACTGTTCGTTGAGCCGGGCGATGTCTAATTCTGTATTCATGTTGGCGAAAGAAGTGGTTAAAACGATTTACACGCCCTCGATCATGCCCCCGCCCACTGTCTCGAAGGTGTCGGGGTCGACGAAGATCAGGCTGCCGGTGACGCGGTTCTTGGCGTAAGGGTCGAAGGCCAGCGGCTTGGCGGTCTTGAGGGCAACGCGGGCGATGTCGTTGATTTGTAGCGATTCCTTCCCGCTCTCCGACTCGAGCGTGTTCACGTTCACGACGTGCAGGATGGCCGTCACGACGCCGATCGTCTCCCGCGTCGCCTGCATGATGATATAGCGGTTTCCCGGCCGGAGCGGCCGTTCGTTAAACCAGCAGATCATCAGCGTGATTTCCCGCGCGACGAGCGGCGGCTCGCCCCCGGCGAGGAGGTCGCCCCGGCTGACGTCCACGTCGTCGGCGAGCTGCACCGTGATCGACTCGGGGGCGAAAGCCTCGTCCAGTTCCTGATCGTGGCGCGTGATGGCCGCCACCGTCGAGCGTTGCCCGGAGGGGTAGACGGTGACGGGGTCGCCCTTCTTCAGGACGCCGCCGGCGAGCCGCCCGGAGTAGCCCCGGAAGTCGTGAAACTTGTCCGAGATGGGGCGGATGACGTACTGCACGGGCAGGCGGCTCTCCTGCTCGTTGACCCGGTGGTTGACGGGAATCGTCTCGAGGAGTTCCATCAGCGTCGGGCCTGCATACCACGGCATCCGGGTCGAGGCGCTCACCACGTTGTCGCCCAGCTTGGCGGAGAGCGGGAGGAACGTCACGCTATCCAGTCGCAGCTTGGCGGCGATGTCGAGATACCGCGCCCGCGTCTCCTCGAACACCTCCCGCGAGAAGTCGACGAGATCCATCTTGTTGACGCAGACCACCACGTGCTGGATACCCAGCAGGGCAGCGATGTACGAGTGGCGGAGCGTCTGCTCGAGCACGCCGTTGCGGGCGTCGATCAGGATGATCGCCAGGTCGGCGGTCGAGGCCCCGGTCACCATGTTGCGGGTATACTGCACGTGTCCCGGCGTGTCGGCGATGATAAACTTGCGCCGCGGGGTGGCGAAATAGCGGTACGCCACGTCGATCGTGATGCCCTGTTCCCGCTCGGAGCGCAGCCCGTCGGTGAGGAGGGCGAGGTTCACCTCGTCGTTGCCCCCGCGTCGCGAGGCGATCTCGACCGCCTCGAGCTGGTCCTCGAAGATCGACTTGCTGTCGTAGAGCAGTCGCCCGATCAGCGTGCTTTTCCCGTCGTCCACGCTTCCCGCCGTGGTGAAGCGCAGCAATTCCATGTCTAAATAGCCTGATGTATCCGTTTTTTCCATGACGCGCGTTTAAAAGTAACCCGATATTTTCCTGTCTTCCATGGCCGTTTCCGACCGCTTGTCGTCGGCGCGGCCCCCGCGTTCGGTGACGCGCGTGGCGGCGATCTCGTCGATGATCTCTTCCAGCGAGGTGGCCCGCGAGAGGGTGAGGCCCGTGCAACTGATGTCCCCGATGGTGCGGCAGCGCACCTGTTTTCGCTCGACCGTCTCCCCCGGCTTGAGTTTCATGCAGGGTTCGGCGGCCAGCCACTGCCCGTCGCGGAAGAAGGCGTCGCGCTCGTGGGTGAAATAGATGGAGGGCATCTCCACGCCTTCCTTGTAGATGTATTGCCACACGTCCATTTCCGTCCAGTTGCTGATGGGGAAGACGCGGAAGTGCTCGCCGATGTTCTTTTTCCCGTTGAAGATGTTCCACAGCTCGGGGCGCTGGTTCTTGGGATCCCACTGCCCGAACTCGTCGCGGTGGGAGAAGAAGCGTTCCTTGGCGCGGGCTTTTTCCTCGTCGCGGCGGGCGCCCCCGACGGCGGCGTCGAACTTGTATTTCTCGATGGCGTCGAGCAGGGTGGTCGTTTGCAGCTTGTTGCGACTGGCGTTGTAGCCCGTCTCCTCCTTGACGCGGCCCGTGTCGATGGACTCCTGCACCGATCCCACGATGAGCGTCGCCCCCAGTCGCTCGACCAGCGCGTCGCGGTAGTCGAGCGTCTCCTGGAAGTTATGCCCCGTGTCGATGTGCAGCAGCGGGAAGGGGATACGCAGCGGGTAAAACGCCTTGTGCGCGAGGTGGGTGAGCACGATGGAATCTTTCCCCCCGGAAAAGAGGATCACGGGGCGCTCGAACTGCGCGGCCACCTCGCGCAACACGTAGATGGCCTCGGATTCAAGCTCGTTCAGATGGGTCAATGTATGCATGTCGTTATGATTAATCCCCGGCGCGTCAGCTAAAGCTGCCGGAGAGGTATTTTTGCGTCAACTTGTCGGCCGGGTGGTTAAACACCTGCTCGGCGGGGCCGGTCTCGATGACCTGCCCGAGGTACATGAAAATGACGTGGTCGGCCACGCGCAGCGCTTGCCGCAACGTGTGGGTGACCATGACGATTGAGTAGTGCTGCTTCAGCTTGATGAACAGCTCCTCGATGGTCTTGCTCGAGATCGGGTCCAGCGCGCTGGTCGCCTCGTCGGCCAGGATGAAGTGCGGTTCCACGGCGAGGCTCCGCGCGAGGCAGAGGCGTTGCTGTTGGCCGATGGAGAGGCGCGTGGCGGGCGTGTTGAGCCGTTCCTTGACCTCCTCCCACAGCCCGGCGGCCTCGAGGTAGTGGCGGACGATCATCCGGAGCTTCCGCCAGTTGCGGATCCCGTGCACGCGGCACCCGTAGGCCACGTTGTCGAAGATCGACATCGGGAGCGGGCACGGCTTCTGGGAGATCAGCCCCATCTTGCGGCGCAGGTTGATGATTTCCATGCCGCCGCTGCCGACGATATCCTCCCCGTTCAGCAGCACCCGTCCCGAGACGCGCACCCCCTCCACGGAGTCAACGAGGCGGTTAAACGTCTTCAGCAGCGTGCTCTTCCCGCACCCCGAGGGGCCGATGACGCACGTGATTTTCTTGTCGGGGATCGTCAGGTTGATCTCCTTCAGGATGTGTTGTTGCTTGATGTGCACGTTGAGATTTTCCACGACAAGCTCCGACTCCCCCTCCCCGCGCTCGAACTTGTGATCGGGGCGGAACAGGGGGATGACTTTCCCGGCGGTGGCCGGCCGGCGCCCCTCGAACGGGAGCGAAATGGCGGGGAACAGGTGTTTCATTTCAGTTTATGTTTAGAAAAACGGTTCGTGACGTAACGGCCGAGGATGCTCAACACGAGCACGATGAGCGTGAGCACCAGCGCGGCGGCGTACGCCCGGTCTTGCACCTCCTTGATGGGGCTGCTGAGCTGGAAGAAGACGGCCAGCGGCAGCGTGGCCGCCGGTTGCGAGAGCGACGTGGGGATGCTGTCCGTGTACCCGGCGGTGAACATCACCCCGGCGGCGTCGCCGATGGCGCGGCCCACGGAGAGCAGCGTCGCCGTGGCGATGCCCGGGGCGATCTGCCGGAGCACCACGCGGATCGTCTCCAGCCGCGTGGCGCCGAGCGAGTAGGCGGCGTCGAGGATCTCCCGCGGGAACTGCCGCGCCACCTCGTCCATCGACCGGATGAAGATGGGGATGATCAGCAGCGTGATCACGATGATCCCCCCCAGCAGCGAGGTCTTCAGCCCGAAGTAGATCATGATCGTGAACCCGAAGGCCCCGTACACGATCGAGGGGATCCCGAAGAGCACGTCGTAGGCGAGCCGCGCCACGTACGCGAAACGCGAGCCGCGCTTCAGGTAGACGTTCAGGTAGAACACCACCGGGATGCTCACCAGCAGCCCCAGCGCCGCGGAGGCCCCCACCACGTACACCGACCCGACGATGGCGTTCAGGAAGCCGCCCTCTTTCCCCACGTAGAAGCCGCCGCCCGGCAGCTTCGTGATCATGTCCCAGCTCATGGCGCCCCACCCCTTGGAGAGGATCGAGTAGATGATGCTGCCCACGAACGCGAAGACGGCGAGCGTCGCCCCGATCATCAGCACCTTGAACAGTCTCTCTTCCGCGAATTTCAGTTTCATCAGGCAACGTTTTTCTCGACCCGGTAGAGGATCACGCGTGAAATCAGGTTAAACAGCAGCACGACGACGAACAGGATCAGCGCCGCGAACATCAGCGCCGCCTCGTAGCTCGGCAGCGAGAGCATCTCCCCGTAGTTGTTCGCGATGAGCGCGGGGATCGGGTAGCAGGCGCTGAAGAGCGAGCGGGGGATCTCCGGCAGGTTGCCGCACACCATCAGCACGGCGATCGTCTCCCCCAGCGCCCGCGAGACGGCCAGCACCACGGCCGCCGCCAGCCCCGGGCGCACGTCGCGGATCACCACCGACTTGGTCGTCTGCCACCGCGTGGCCCCCAGCGAGATGGAGGCCTCCCGCAGCTCCCCCGGCACCGAGGTGATGATCTCTATGAAGAGGCTCACCAGCAGCGGCAGGATCATCACCCCGAGCACGATCCCCGCCGCCAGCATCGTGTACCCCGTCGAGAAGTCCACGAAGCGCGGCGCCAGCCAGTCCGAGATGAAGGGCACGATCAGCAGCGTGCCCCACACCCCGTAGATCACCGACGGGAGCGCCGCCAGGATGTCGAGGGCGGGGAACACGTACTTCCGCGTCACCGGCCGCGCGTACTCCACGAGGAAAACCGCCGTCAGCAACGAGATCGGCACCGCGATCACCACCGCGATCACCGTCACCCAGATCGTCCCCGCGATGAACGGCAGGAACCCGAATTCCCCCCGCATCGGTTTCCAGCTACTCGAGAAGAGGAGTTCCCCCAGCCCGTGCTCGTCGAAGATGGGAGCCGACTTCATGTAAAGCCCGGCCCCCATCACCACCACCAGCAACAGGGAGAGAGCGGTCAGGGAGAACATCACGCCCCCCGCGACCTTGTCCTTCAACACGCGGAAACGCATCTGGCCGGGCGGGTTAGTTCGCTTTTTGTTCCAGCAGCTTCAACCCCCGTTGCAGCTTCTCGGCCGGCAGGCTGATGTACCCCGTCGGCACGTTGTACTCCTGCCCCTTCGTGAGGATGAATTCCAAGAACGCCGTCACCTCCGGTTTTCCCGGCACGCCGTTCGTGACGAGGTAGAGGTCGCGGGCCGGCGGCGACGGGTAGCGGTCCTCGGCGATGGCCCGCACGATGTCGTCCTTCGTGTCGTAGAACAGCTCGTCGTCGTCGAGGCGCCCGTTCTCGTTCACGTCGATGGGCAGCACGAGCAGGCCGGGGTTCGGCGCGCGCGTGCCCTCGTCGTAGGCGTACGACAGGTTATTCAGGCCGATGCCCAGCGCGTCCTTCTGGATGGCGGTCGCCAGCCCGGGATCCCCGTAGACGGCCGTCCCGCCGAGGTCTTCCTGCTTCTTGCCCAGCCACAGCGCCCACGTCTCGGCGGCCCCGCAGGCGTCCGAGCGCGTGTAGACGTGCACGGCTTCCGCGCGCGGCGTGCCCGTCACGTCGCCCCACGTCTTGTACTCGCCCGTGATCCACAGCTTGACGGCGGCCTCGCGCGTCAGCCCGCGCTTCATCAGGTCGGGCAGGGCGGGGTTGTTCGCGTTGATCGTGGGCACGACGGCGTCCTTGGCCACGGCGATCCCGATGGCCCCCTTCTCCAGCTCCGGCGGGTAGACCTCGCGGGAGACCATCCCCAGGTCGACCACCTTGGCCAGCACGTCGGTCATCCCCTTGCCCGCGCCCCCGGCGGAGATGTCAACCCGCACGCCGGGGTGTAACTGCTTGAACTCGTCCGCCCACTTCACCACCAGCGGGTAGAGGGCGAAGGCCCCGGAGATTGATATCTCGCCCTTCAGCCCCTCGCCCTTCGCGGCGGGGCGGGACTTGCAACCGCTGGCGCCCGCGCCGATCACGACGCTCGCCAACGCGATAATCAATGTTGTTTTCACGTGATTGTTATTTAAGGTT
>JAISAV010000267.1 GCA_031266545.1 Odoribacteraceae bacterium
TGGAACATCGCGTCGAGGTCAAGATCCTCGGGCATGAAGTCGCTGAACTGGCTGTAAGGTAAGTTCATGCCGAAGATGGTGACGGAGCCGTCCCACGTCTCGCCTTGCCACGTCCCGACCCAGTGGTCGCGCGTGTCGTCGTAAAATTCCGTGGTAAAGGAGGGGCCTTTAACCCATGCCGTCTTGACATTGCCGTGGCACGCCCTCGCATACCAGTCGTAGGGGGTGCTGTGTTGCAGGCCCTCTATGCCGCAGGTGAGGCTGGTGACGTGGGTGTCTTCCACGGAGATGGTGTCCAGCAGTCCCTCCACGTAGACGTCGTAGGCGAGCGCGTTGGTATCTCCTCGTTGCCACGCGAGGATGACGCTGTTGTACGTGAGCGACGATACTTGCAATTGAACGGGCAGGGCCAGCGTGATATCCGGCTCGTCATCGTCGTCGTCCGGGGCTTTCGCGGGATCGTCGTCGCTGCAGGCGGCGAGGGTGAACATCGCCGCGAACATTAACCAAAGAAGTGCGTGTTTTTTCATACTCTACTGTTTTAAATGATTTGTATTGGTGCGCGGGGGGGGGTACCCCCCGCACGTCGTTATTCGTCTGTAAGCTCGAAACCGGGTTTTTGTTGCCTGAAATTAAAGCGGCTCGGGTTAGCCGTCGCGCGCTGGAGGAATCCAGCGGGAATCGTGCCGGAGAGCTTGTTCATCCCGATGTTGCAGTTGAAGGAGGAGGAGGATCTTGTATAGCATTGTGCCTTCCCCTGGAATCCGTCGGGGATCCTTCCTTCAAAGTTGTTGTTATACAAGTCAAGGATTTGTATATCGGCAAAATCCTGGAATTCTACCGGCAAGGAGCCGGAAAGCCCGTTGTTTTGCAGCAGAATCTCGCTCAAGCCGGGAAGCGTCGAGAGAGAACCCGGCAGGGTACCCGTCAGTTCGTTGTCGTTGAGGTAGAGCTGGAGAAGATTGGTCAGGCTGCTGAGCGTCGTCGGGATGTCGCCGCTGAGCTGGTTATTCTGCAAATAGATACGTTTTAGGCTCTCCATCCCACCGATCGAAGCGGGGATGGTGCCCGTTAAACCCTTGTAGGGGATTTTCGTGTTATTGAAGATGTATAAATACTCTACCTTTTTGAGGTTGCCGATAGACTCTGGGATGCCTTCTTGAAAATTGTTATTTTCCAAGGAGATCGTGACGAGGTTGACCATCTCCCCGATGGATTCCGGCAGCTCGGTAAAGGCGTTCCCCCTCATGTCAAGGGTGGTAATCCTTTGCAACTTGGAGATACTCTCGGGGATCTTGCCGGTTAACTTGGGATTATTGATGATCATGAGCGTCGTGACCTGCGAGAGGTTGCCGATGTTCTGGGGTAGTTCTCCCGCGAGATCCGGGTTGCCGCTAATCTCTAACCTCGTGAGGTTGGTCATGCCACTGAGCGCTTCCGGCAGGGCGGTGAGCTTGTTGTTCGAGAGGGTCAGCGAGCGCAGTCCCTTTAAGTTTTCGATGGACGAGGGCAGTTCCGTGATGTTCGTGCCGGTGATGTTGAACGTGTTCAACTTCGACAGGTTGCCCAGCGACTGGGGAAGGCTCGACAACGCCGCATCTGTGAGGACGATGCTGTTCAATTCGGTCAAGTTGCCCAGCGATTCGGGTAGCCCGCTCGTCCAATCCGACAGGTAGTAAAGGTCGAGGGTACGCAGGGCGGTCATGCCTCCAATGGGATCAACGTTGGTGAGGCCCACGTTGTTGTTCAAGTAGAGCTTTTGCAATTTCTTGAGGTTGCCCCACGTTGCCGGCATCGCGGTGCCGTAATTCCCGTTTCTTACCTCGAGTTCCTCGAGATTTTCCAGCCAGCCGATGGCGTCCATGTGGGCGCCCGGTTGCCCGGTGAAGCCGTTGTTTATGATTAACTTTTTCAAGCCCGTCAAGGCTCCAAACTCCGGGATGATTCCCTCGAATTTGCCGCTCGTTAGCGAGAGACTGCTCAGATTCTTCAAGTTGGCAATCTGCGGCGGGAGCGCTCCCCCGATGTTTGCCGAGAAGGTCAACGTCTCGAGGTAGAGCAAGTCTCCGATTTCTTTCGGGAGTTGTCCATTGGCGTTTGTCGAAAAGGAGAGGGCCACCACGTGCTGCCCGGTGGGGTCTGTTGTCAGACCTTCCCACTTGTTAAGCGGATTTTCGAGTTGCCACGTGGTTTGCCAGTTATTTTGCCAAGTGCCGAAATCCAGCACACTCGCGATCGCGAGCAGGGTGATCCGCTCGTCGCTTTCCGGGACGCGTCCGCCCGCTTGCCGGACGACAAACATGTCGAGGAGATCCGTGTTCTCCGTGCCTTGCACGAAAACGCGTCCCTCGCGGGCCAGTTCATCTATCCCGTTCTCCTCGATCACGATCCAGATATCGTGGGAATCCAAGCTGGCAGGGGTCTCGTCCAGCGTGATCCACGGGGCGTACTCGGGAATGACTATCTTGTATTTCCCGCCGAGGTTTTCTTGCACGACGAGTTTTATCCTGCTTTCCGTCCTCGGCACGTCGGCCGCATCATCCTCGAATTTCAGGGTCTCTTTCTCCTGTTGTTCGATCGTGAGGGTGGCGGAGAGGGCGTGATTGTTTTTATCGCGGATGGTGATGACGCCCGTGCGGTCAAGTCCGTCGGTCGCCTCGTCAATGACGAGCACGATCTCGTCGGCGCGGTTGCTCACGGCCTCGTGTATCCACGTGATCGACGCGGGGATGTTTACCTCGTAGTCAATGTTGGAGCGCACGGGAACCCGGATCGTCTCCCCGTCCAGGGGAACGCGCACGGTATTGTTCGTCAGGATGATCTGGTCGCGTTGCACCTGATAGACGGTGACGGTGTCCCGCATCTTTTCGTTCTCCGTATTAATAAAGACGATGATGCCCGAACGCCCGGCGAAGTTTTGCGTGGCGGCCACGCGGAAGGTCTCCACGCTCGAGGTCAGCCCGTAGGTCATGACCCGCGGGCCGGTGGCGGTGATCCAGTTGTTGGCCGACGGGATCTCGATGCGGTATTCCACGTTGGCCTGCAAGGCGACCTCTATGTTGGCGCCTTCCATCGGGACGTTATCAAAGCGATCTTTCGCGAAGATGATGGCGTCCTTCTTTTTCTGGTAGATGGTCAGCGGCTTGTCGCCGTCGGAGGTGTGCAGGGTGACGATGACGCTACGGTCGTCATACCCCTCGTTGGGGAGTAGCGTAAAGTATATCGTCGTCGTGCCAGGTTCGCCGTTTCGCGGCGAGATGGTGCACCAGTCACTTCCTCCCTCGATGGACCACGGGTGGTCGGAGGTGATGATGGTGCTTTCCGTGGTTTTCCCGGACGAGGGAAGGAGGATTTCCAAATCCGTGATCTCGACCTCGTCAGAGACAAACTTCTCGAGACTCTTGTCGTCGTTCGAGCAGCCGCCGCCCAGAAGCCATCCTCCCAAGAGGAGTCCAAAAAACGTTGCTTTTTTCATAGCATTGTGTTTAATCATTCAACCATATTTTTACGACTATATAACGCCCATTGCCGGTTGTCGACATTGCGTATCATGTAGAATTGATCCCCGAAAGGGATGATCGTGAAACCGGACGCGTCCGTCATGTATCCCGTTAACGTGCGAAAGGCATAGGTGACGCCAAACCAAAGGTTCAACTCCTGATCAATGGCCCCGGAAAGTTGCGTGGAGGGATGCCTGACGAAAGTCACCTGATCACCAATCCCATCTGCCACGATATCCGAGACATACAGGCCTGCCATGAGCGCAATACCTTGCGTATTGCGGATATATAGCTCTCCCGCGGCGTAACCCACGAGGTTCCAGTAGAAACGGAAATATTCGATACCGTGGTTGGGAGGGACGAGGAAGTCCAGCGCGACGCCGCGCTCCACGAGGTTGTAGGCGTCATTCTTCTGGGAAGCCCGCACGGCGCCGGGGAAGCGCAACTCGCACCGAGCCCCGGAGTTGGCCGTGCGATAGAATCGCCCGGTGGTGCCGGGAACGTCGGCGATGCGCAGTTGCTTGCTGGCGTTCATCGTGACCTCGGAGAAGGTGACCCCTCCCAGCGTCACCGGGCGGACGAAGCGGATGCTGGTAGGGGTGGATTCCCACGGCAATCTGTAGGTTACCGTCCTGTCACCCTCCGGGTAGGCGAGGTAGGCCATGCGCAACTTCTGGCTGTAAAGGAAACAGGCTTTCTGGCCGCCGACCTCGATATACTGGTAAAAGGGAAGCTCCCTGTCCACCGCGAACCTGCTCACGATCTCCCGGTTTTCGTCCAATTGATCCCATTCTGCACGCGTGGCCCTTACAAGGGTGACGGGACGTTTTCTTTGGCGCGTGACGAGTTCTATGCGCTCGTCCGTCACCTCGCGGATGATAAACTCGTACTCGCCCTCGAAGCCTACCCCGGCGGCGCCGCCAAAGACGGAGGGGTCGGGATCGGAGAGCTTGTGGAGCAACGAGTAGGTGGTGAAGGCCAAGACCGGCCCCTGCGAGGTGTTGAACGCGTAGGCGCTCTCGGTAGTATCCTTGTCCCCGTCCCAGGCCATCTTTACCCGTCCTTCCTCGTTAAAGTCGAGCAGGAAGGTGTAAGCCCCATATTGCGAGGTGTCCGGATAGTAGACCATTTTCCAACCGTCGGGCCACTCCTTGAGCACCTTGTCGCAATCCTCGATATACTGGGTAATGCGGTGCGTGGAGAGTTCGTCAAAAAGGTAGTCGGTGGTGACGCTGCACCCCGTCCACAGGGTCGCGAAACCTATCATCGTGACAATAATTGCTTTTTTCATGATTCTTTTCCTTTTAAAGTTCAGCGATAACTTTTGCAATTTCCACTTGCACGAGATCTCTCAACGCATACAGGTCGATGTTGTACATGTTTTTCATGTACTGCAACATGATGGTTTCTTTCTCTTTGAGCTTCGTGTAGCCCTCCGCTCCCGGCCCACCGGCGGCCTGCAAGCGCAAATCCCAGCGGTCGGCGTCGTAAATCACGAACCAAGAAACCATCTCGGCGAAGTCCTCGGTGGCGTCTGACATGGCGTAATTGGAGATAAAACCTTGCCCGAGCACGTTGGCCAGCGAGACCTGCGTCCATGCCGTGGTATAGGAGCCGGCACTGATCGTCTCGAAGGCGGTCGGGTAACTCTTCAACTGGTTTAAGATGTGCGTGTACTCGTGATGGAAGTCATGAGCGAATTGTTCTACCCGATCCGCGTTGATGGGGCGGGTATTTAAGCCGAGGATGGTGATCCGTCGTCCCCGCTCTGCCTCTCCCAGGAGATATAGCCCGTCCTCCATAAAGCCGACGGAACCCACGAGCGCGATCTGTTTCGGGGCGGTCTCTTTAAAGAAGACCTCGCCTCCCAGTTGGATATACGGCCCCATCCATACTTTTTGAATGACCTCCAAGAAGGGGATCACTTTCGCCTCGTCCACGGGAACAAGGAGCAACTCCGGGGAGACCTCGAAGGTCTTCCACTTGTAGATGACGCGTATATTGTAGTCATTCGTGAAGTTATCCCAGATCCAATCGTCCAGCGGGGTCCGCGGGTCAGGCGTGGTATCCAAGATGCTATCCTGAAAATCATCGTCGTCCGAACAGGCCGCGAAGCAAGCCATGAAAGCCGCGAGTAATAGGTATTTTAATCGTTTCATCTTTTTCTGTTTAATGGTGATATGCTTATTCTTGTGGCCGTTCGTTCGGGGTTACCCCTGCCCTTTGCGCTTCTTGCGGGATCTGGAGGAGCCGCCGCGGGTCATGGCGATCCAGCGTGATCTCCGTGCGATCCCAGTGCAAGACATGGGTAACGGGCAGGTGGAAACGCTTGATATCAAACCAACGCATGCCCTCTTGCATGAACTCCATCCTCCGCAAGTCCTCCACGGCCATCGTCAGGTATAGCTTGCGCTTGTCAGCCTGAAGCTGGCCCTTGTAATGAGGCTCCGGGATGTTGCTGATCCACTTCGGTTCGGCGTAAAAATCCATGATAAAGGCCAAGTCCACGTAGTTTTCCGACTCCCTGTAATTGTTCACGCGGGCCGAGTAAAAACGGTTTAAATCCCGTTCGGCGAGATCGAAGTCCTCCAGCATGGTATAGGCCTCTATCCGGTTTAGTATCACGTCTTCCACCGTGAACAGGGGCACGTTCAGGTAGGACATCCCCTGCCGGGAGTTGACGGCGTCATTTTTGAAATAACCGTACGACTTCATCATGTTCGAGGCTGACGTGCCGGACAGACCTTCCGCCCGGTAGAGCAGCACGCCTCCGGGCAGATTGCTCCTGGAGAGGGGGAAGAGGGCTAATTGCATCGACGGGGTCAACACGTAACGCGAGTTGATGATCGGGCACCGTTGCCAGATGTCGTTGTAATAGGTCGGCACGCACACCGACAGCAGGATGGCCGTTTGGCCCGGATCGGTGTATTGCAAAGCGTATTCCATCGCGGGCAAAGAGTTTTGTCCCTTGAGGTCGCGCATCTCCGTCCGGAAGTCATCCGGGACGGCCTGCAGGGAGTGGTAGAGCACCTTGTCCCAGTCCGTTCCCTTGTAGGTGTAAAAGCGCGTCGCGAACGCGTGTGCGGCCCGCCGGGTGAAGTGGAACTTCGGCATCTTGTAGCCCTGGTCGTCGATCATCTGCAAACCGCGGCGGAGATCCGCCTCGATCAACTGGTAGACCTCTTCCACGGTTTTCCGCTCGTATTCCTTGAAGGCCACGGTTTCCGGTTCCGTCACGTAAGGGATGCCCGGCGCAGTAGCCGCCGTCGCCGGGTCGTAGTGCTCGGCCCAGAGGTTTACCAGCAGGAAGTGCCCCAGCGCACGGCACAGCAATGCCTCGCCGCGCATGGCGCGGTAGTTCTCCTGATCCGGCTTACTATCGATGATGCGCAGCGCGTAATTGGCTGCCGCGATACCCTCGTAAAAGCCCGTCCACACGGAGAAAGGGGAGTCGTAATCGCTGTCCGTGCCTTCGCGCCAGTAGTACATCTCGTCGTCGGTGATGGCCGTGACACAGTCAATGCCAAAGCCGCGGTCGGCCACGTTGTCCGACATCATCTCGCAGATCAGGTGGTAGGTGGCCTGCGGGTAAGCGCTCACGAGCAACTCTTGCAAGTCGCTTGCCGATTCTACCTTGGCCCGGTTGTCCGGCTCCTCGTTCAAGAATTTATTACACCCGCACAAGGAGAGGATACACACACTTAAAACAAACCAATCGTATCTTTTCATGTCTTTCGTGTATTTAAATTAAAAACCAAGTTTTACCGTTAACGTGTACTGCCGGGGCACGGGGAGGGCAACGCCACCGGCGCGCACAAACTCCGGGTCTTGCCCCTTCAATGTCTTGTCCGACAGCAGCAAGCAGACGTTAGAGACCGCTGCCCTGACAGAAAGGGAGTTGAGTTGTACCCCCTTTAACCACGTCTGCGGCACCGTGTAGGTCAGGTAGATGTCCTTCAGGCGGATAAAATCCCCCTTCGCCACGCGCACGTCGGAGTAGTTGTACGCGTTGTACGCGCGTTGGAGGTAAGGATAATCCTTGTAATTCTCGGAGGTGGCCAATGCCGGAACCTTCGTGAGTTGCTCGTCGCCCGGCACCATCCAGCGGTCGGCAAATTCCCGCGTCATGCCGATCAGGTCGGAGTAACGCGAACTAAAGGCGGGGTAAAGCCGCAACTTGTTCCCGAACTGGTAGGTGAAGAAGATACCTGCCTTGAAGTTCTTATAATTAAAGGTGTTGTCTAACCCGCCGATATAGGTGGGATCCACCGGCCCCTCGTAATGCAGGAAATCCGTCCGCTCGACCTCCTCGAAATTCACCTCGCCCACGGTGCTTTGACCGCGTTCGTTCATCAAGATCGGTAGTCCCTCGTTGTTCAGGCCGAGGAAGGGGACGGAGTACAGCCCCCGCACCGGGTATCCTTCCCGGGGGTACCCCTCCACGGGCAACATGTCAATCACCCGCGGGTTGGAGAAGAGGTTGGTGATCTCGTTTTTATTATAGGAGAAGGTCACGTTGGTCTCCCACTTAAACGCCCTGGTATTGAAGTTTTTCGTGTTTAAGGTAAACTCGAAGCCGTGCGACTTCATGTCGGCGTAGTTGGCGTACTTGAAGCGCTTGCCCCCGATACCCGACGAGCGCATCACGCCGATCAGATCGAAACCCCGGCGGGAATAAGCGTCGAGAATCAAGCTCAGGCGGTTGTCGAAGAAGCCGAGGTCAAGGCCGACGTTCATCTCGTACTGCTTTTCCCACGTGATCTCGGAGTTTTCCAGCTCTTGGATGTAGATCCCGTTCTCCCGGTAGTCCACGGGGCGATAGGGAACAGAGTTACGATAGATCACGGCAGAGTTCGTGGCCGGCCCCATGTTGGCGGTCAAGCCGTAGGTTGCGCGGAGGGTCATCCGCGACAGCCAAGTCAACTCCTCGAGGAACCACTCTCGTTTCAGGTGCCAGCCGCCGCTGATATTCCACGTCGGCAACCAGCGGGCCGTGCGGGATTTCCCCAGCTTGTTGGAACCGTCGTAGCGTACCGTGGCGTTCAGCGTGTAGCGCTCGTCGAAAGAGTAGCCCACCGTCCCGAAGGCGGCCACGAAGCGATCCGTGTAGTTGTTATACGTGAAGTAGGAGAGGCCGCGCTCCACGGTCTTCTTCAATATCCGGTAGTCCACGTAAGCGACGTTACCCCGCTGGTACTGCATCCCGTAACCATAGTTTTCAGAGGTGGAGCGGTCGGTGCTCTTGACCTCCGTCCCGACCAGCACGTTTAGGCGGTGTAGCTCGCTGAACAAGTTGTCGTAGTTGACCATGCCCCGGAAGTAATAGTTCAGCAGCATGTTGTCGCGCCGGGTGTAGAAACCTCCCTTGGGTAACACCTCGATAGGGACGCTCAGCACGTCATCGGGATCGCGGTAGAGGTTGGCGTTGTTCTGGCGCACCTCCTCGTTGTAGTCGGCGCGGTAGGATTCGGACATGTTGGAATTTTCCATGATCTGGTGCTCTTGGCTCGTCTTCACGTAGCGTATCGATCCCATCAACTTGATGTTCAGCGGGCGAATGGGCTTGATCTCGAGTTCACCTTGGAGGCGGGTGTCCAGCATCTCCAACTCGATCTGGTTGTTATTCAACTCGTCTAAGATGTTGAACGGGGCGTAGTTCATCGTGTAGTACTCGTAATTCCCTTTGTCATCGCGAGGACGTAATACCCGGCTCGAGTTGAGCGCGTAGCTAAAGGGGTTGATGTCGAACGCACGGGATATGTTACCGGCTTGCGCGTCGATCGTCCGACCCAAAGTACCGGGGGCGGTCTGCAAGCGCATGGAAGTATTGGTAATCAGGTTTAAACTCACCCATTTGGCAATGTCCACCGAGGTATTGATGTTCGCCGTGAAGCGATTCACGTTATCCGTCGGCGCCCACCCCGGATCCCCGAAGAAACTTAACGAGGCATAGAACCGGGCCTTTTCGATACCGGTGGAGATGGAGATGGAGTGATTATGTTGCACGCTGGGGCGAAAGAGCACTTTAAACCAGTTGGTGTTGATCTTCTCGTACCTCTGCAAGTACTGCCTCATCCCCTCCGGCGTGTTGATCACCTCGAAGGTGCCGCTCTCCGGGTTGTATTGGTTCCAGCCGTCATACATTTTCCGGAAGACGCCCCCGTTGGCCCCGTTCAAGACCTCCACGTCGCGCAACCATCCCTTGGCCTCCATGTCAAGATAGACGGCCATCTGTTGCTGCGAGTTCATGATGTTGTACTCGCGATAGGAGGGTACCTGACGCATCGTGAACTCGCCATTGTAATTCAACGTCATCTGCCCGGTTTTCCCTTTCTTCGTGGTGATCACGATCACCCCGTTCATCGCCCGCGCCCCGTAGAGGGCCGTGGCGGAGGCGTCTTTCAGGATCTGGAAGCTCTCTATGTCCGCGCTGTTCAAACCGGCGACGGCCGAGCTGATCAAGGTGGTCGCGTCACCGGAGGACAACTCGTCCGCGCTGATCTCCACGACATCTTCCAGCACAACCCCGTCGATCACCCACAACGGTTTCATCTCGCCGAAGATCGAGGAGGATCCCCGGATCTTCATCTTCGGGGCGGCCCCGAAGGTACCCGACACGTTCTGGATCGCGATACCGGCGGCCTTCCCTTGCAACATGCGGGAGATGTCATTGGCCCCGTCGGACTCCAACTTGTCGGCCCGCACCACGCTGGCCGCGCCGGTGAATAACTTCCGGTCAATGGTCTGGTAACCGGTCACCACCACCTCTTCGATGGTGGAAATCTCTTCCTGCATGATCACCCGCGTCAATTGCCGAGAGTGACTATCAATCTCGCGAGGAGTGAATCCTATGAACGAGAAGCGCAACACGTGCTTCCCGGCCGGCAGGAGTAACTTGAAGTAACCGTTCGCGTCCGTGGCCACGCCGGTCGTGGTGCCCTTGATCACGACGGAAGCCCCGGGGATGGACTCTCCCTTCTCGTCCACGACTTGGCCGCTGACCGTCCTCGCGGAATCCCTGACTTGCATCCCGGGAACTCCCTCTCCCGGCGCTTGCGCGGCGAAAGAGCCAGTCGCGCCCAGTGACAGGAGGAAGAAACAGAGTCCGGGTAGTATATTTTGTATCTTGTTCATACGCTTTTCCTTTTTAAAAACTTACTCTTTTGACAATAACAGCCAGCGTCTCGAGTCGGCCAAGTTCACCAAATAGAAACGTTCGTTGGCGCTCGGCACGATCGTGAATCCCGCCGGGTCCGTGATGAAGAGGCGAAATGCCGCAAAACCGGCTTGTATCGACATGTTCGTGTCAAATTGCGCGTTGTCGGTTTGCTTCTCGTTAGCCCACGTGAAACGCACTTGGTCTTCATCATCCCGCAAGATTTCCATGTTTAACTTGTAACTCGTGGAATAGTAGAGATCGTCCATTGCCGCGAAGGATAATGCCCCGAAGAGAGAGAACCACGGCCCTTCGCCGTCGATATCCCAGATGATGCGGAACTGCTTCATCCCTGCCAGCGCCAAGTTTCGATACCCCAGTTGCAATTCCGAGGTCATGTAGGAGGAGTGTCCCCCGATCAACGCCAAGAGAAGCTCGAGAATACCCGTTATATTACCGGAGAGGCTACCTATCCGCGGCGTGCAGGCGAACGTGGAGCGCTCGCGCAACATGTTGAGCGATTTGTAGAACGGGAACGGGGGCGTGTTGCTGTATCTCAACGCGCCGACCACGCCGGGGGTGCTGACTTCAAACATACGGGTCGATTGGTTGTAGCGCAACCGATCCAGCACCACGCCATTCACCCGTATCTCGGGCGAGAGGCGGACGCCCTCGTCTGTCCCGTATACCCGCGTACTCGCCGACAATATCTCTTTGGACACGTTGTCGGAATAGGTGTAGATGATCGTGCGGGTGGGGGGATCGTAGACGATATTGACGGCGGTGTTATTCATCGTCAACGCCCTGAAGAAAGGGGAGTCTTCTTGGGGAGCCATCTTCTCGATGTGCTCGCGATAGGCCGCCATCCGGCCTGTCCAGTCGCGCTCTTCCGCAGGGTAGAAGACCACCGGCTCGCCCCACTTCTTTCCGGTAAATACCATCGAATCAGCGGTGACTTCTTTGATCACGAACTCAAATTCTCCCTCCAAGCCGACGCCCAAGACGCCTGCCCGCGGGATGCGCGGGTCGGCGAGGTAGTGCAACGCGGAGTAGGTGTCCATGCAGAGCACCGCCCCTTGCGACTCGTTGAAGGAGTACGTGGAGGTAGTCTCGTCCTCGAGGAAATCACATACCATCCGCACGTTTCCGTCCTCGGCGAATTTCATCACGATGTTATACCCGCCCAGCGATTGCTTGTTGGGTTCGAACAAGGCTTTCCAGCCGTATTCGGGCTTCGTGATGGTCGCCTCGCAGGCGGTAATATATGCTTTGATGCGAGCCGTCGCGCTCTCTTCGAAGATGTAATCCTCTTTTACCGTACACCGTGCGAGCAGGAACAGCAAAGGAAGTAACCATAATATCTCTCTTTTTTTCATCGCTTTACTTTTTAATAGTTACCGGTCTCCACGTTATGGATGGATTGTTGTATCAAGGCGCGCAGGGCGTCCATGTCGATATGCCACGCTTCCTCCATGTAAGTGCGTACGACTTCCAGTTTTTTCTGTATCAATGCCCTTCCGGCTGCCGGGGCAGCGTTGAGCAAATTGTTCCACTCCGCCGTCGAGCGATCGACGTAGGAGGAGAAGGTCTCCGCGAAATCTTCGTCCGGCTGGCCCATCGCGTAAGGGGTGACAAACCCGGCGGTCAAGGCGTTCTCGTCCGACTCGTTCTGCCAACTGACCGTGTAGGAGGAGGGCGTGATCTTTTTAAATGCCAACGGGTAGGCTTTTTGCTGGTTGAGGATGTGGGTAAACTCGTGGTGCAGGGTGTGCACGTACGACGTGATCGTGTCCCGGCTCGTCGAGTGGAAGTAGTATTCATCCACGTTGTACAACACGATCTTTTTCCCCGCCTCGGCCATACCCAAGATAATCGCGCCGTCGTTGGAAAACGCGCCCGTGCCCAGCAATAAGAGTTGTTTGGGGAAAATAGGGTTCACGACGTTCTTCCCCACGAGTTGCACGTAGGTGTCGATAAAGCACAACTTGACCATCTGCACGAAACGCTGCACCCGCGACTGGGTCGGGGGCACCAAGTTATGGGTCATGTCCGTCTCGATGTCTTCCCACCGGTACAACACCTCGATGTTGTACGGGGTGACGAAACTATCGCGCAGCCACACGTCCAGTTCGCTCAGGCGAGGCTCGGGAATATCGTAGATGCTGTCCTCGAATTTATCTTGCGCGCAGGAACTCCACAAGGTCTGTACGCCCAGGAGTACGATGATGATATAGCATATTCTTTTCATAGTCTCTCTTTTTTAACGGGGGTTAGGGGTAACACCATAATCTACGGCCGAGGGAGGAATCTGCACCAAGCGGCGCGGGTCGTCCTTCGTCAACACATCGGTTTGATTGCTCGCGTACACGGCGTGCGTCACCGGTATGTGGAAGCGCTTGATGTCAAACCATCTCATGCCCTGATGCATGAACTCCTTGCGCCGGACGTCCGTGATATACCTCAGCATGAGCAGTTGTTCTTCGTCCAACTGATCCCGGTACCAAGGGTCGGGACGTTCCCATTTCCCTTTTAACTGGTTATTGTAATACTCCTTGATCTTGTTGAAGAAGTCCGGATCGGGGATATAATTATTGGTGCGCATGCTCCAGTATAGGTGGAAATCACTGATAATCTTGTCGTACTGACGATCCATCACGTAGGCTTCCATGCGGTTAAACATCACCTCCTCGGCGGTGAACGCCGGGTTGACCGCGGTATAGTAACCCAGGGTCGAACCGGGGTAGAGGTACTGGAAGAAGACCGTGAATTTATAGATCATGTAATGGGGGTAAGTGCCCCAGATCAGGTTATTCATCCACTGCGTGTTCCCGACATCTAACGAGTCGATCAACCACTTCTGCACGCGCTGGGACATCCCGTAACGGGAGAACCCGGCCGTGACGCCCCAGTAGGAATTGCCGATGGTGAGCATGAGGTTGCTGGCCTCCCCGTAATTCGTGTAGAGCTTGGCGAACTCGGTAGGGTTAGAAGAGAGCGCCCGGTACTTGCCGGGATAATCCCTCAGGTAGTTCTTGAAGTTCGTTCCCTCGCCCAACACGACGTCACTGTACTGCTTGACCCGTTCCCAGTTATCCCCGCGATAGGTGTAATAGCGGGCGGCAAAGGCGTTGGCCGCCTCCCGGTTAAAGTGGTACTTGGCCACGTCGTAGACGTCATCCCGGATCAAGGGCAATCCCTCGTTCAGGTCTTTCTCGATCAAGTCATAGACCTCTTTCACGGTGGCGCGCTGGTAATAAGCTATGTCAACCTTCTCCGGGGCGGTCACGTAGGGCACGCCCAACTCCGTCTGGGAGGTCGCCGGGTCGAAATGCTCGCCCCAGAAATTCACCAGCATGAAATGGGCGTAAGCCCGGCACAACAATGCCTCCCCGCGGTAGGGCTGCAAATCCGGCGTGTTCCCCATCGCTTCGATGGCCTCCAGCGCGTGGTTGGCGGCGGAGATGGCGCTATAACAATGCGCCCAGTAAAAGCCGGGGCTATCCTGGTATTCGACGGAGACGTTTCGCCAGAAATAGCACTCCTCGGCACTCTCCGCGGCCTGCGCGGCGAGGGCAGAACCTTTATCGTCGGCGTTATCGCTCATCGTCTCCCCCATCATGAAGTACTGTGCTTCGGGATAGGCCGAGACCAAGAGGGCCTTGACCGACTCGGCGTCCGTGATCTCGGTGCGATCGTCCGGTACCTTGCTCAAAAAGGACTCGCACCCGCTCGCGACAAGGGCAAAAACCGATACTATCGTAACAATATATTTTCTCATATACTTTCTTATTTAAAATCCAACCTTGAGGGCTAACGAAAACTGGCGCGGCACGGGCAGGGATACCCCACCCGAGCGGACAAATTCAGGATCCTGTCCCTTCAACTTCTTGTCGGAATATAAAAGGCACAGGTTGGAGGCCGAAAAACGCATCGAGGCATTCTCCACGCCGATGTAGTCCAGCCACGTCTTGGGCAGGTCATAGCTCATGGAAATCTCTTTCAACCGGATAAAATCCCCTTTCGCCACCCGTACCGTTGAATGATTGTACGCGTTGTAAGCCTGCGTCAAGTACGCGTCGTAAGTGGTCTGCCGTTGCGACACCAGCACCGGGATATTGGTGCGCTTCTCGTCCCCCGGCACCATCCAACGATCGGCCAATTCCTTGGGAAGGGCCGTGTTGTCGTAATAACGGGCGCTGAACGGCGAGTGCAACCACACCACGTTGCCGAACTGGTACGTGAAGAAGATGTTCGCGCGGAAGGGGCCGTACGTGAAGTTGTTATCCAATCCCCCGACGTATTTGGGATCCACCGGTCCCATGTATTTCAAGAAATCCAAGTTCTGGCTCTCTTGAAAAAATATGTCGGAGACCGACACTTTCCCGTCCTGATCCAAGAACGTCGGCAAACCGTCGGAGTTTAACCCCATGAACGGGATAGCAAAAATGCCGCGCACGGGATATCCTTCCGTGGCGGCGCCATAAGGCGAGATCATTCCCATCACGTTGATGCTGGAATTGAGCTTGGTGATCTCGTTATGGTTATAGGAAAAGGTGACGTTGGTCGCCCACTTGAAACGCGGGGTCGTGATGTTCCTCGTGTTCAGCGTGAACTCCACGCCGTTCGAGGCCATGTTCGCGTAGTTTGCCAGCTTAATCGCCTCGCCCCCGATGGCGGAGGTTTTCAGGCGACCGATCAGGTCAAAGCCGCGGCGGAAATAGAGGTCGGAACTGATACTAATGTCATTATTCAGCAGCCCGACATCCAACCCCACGTTAAACTCGTACTGTTTCTCCCACGTCAAATTCGCGTTTTCCAACTGGTCGATGATGATCTGGTTTTCCCGTTCCGCCTGCGTCGGCCGGAACACGATGTCGTTCAGGAACACGGCTTTCGCGTTGGTCGTCGGCCCCATGCTGGCCGTCAGGCCGTAGGTGGAACGAAGGGTAAGCGTCGTGATCGACTCGATGGGTCGGACAAAAGACTCCTCGTGCAGGTGCCACGCCCCGCTGACGTTCCACGTGGGCAGCCAGCGAGAAGAGGGCGTTTGCCCCATCCGGTTGGAACCGTCGTAACGGCCGGTCAGGTTAAACGTGTACTTACCCGCGTAATTATACCCTCCCGACACGAAAAAGGCGACGAACCGCTCGTAGGAATTGCCCATGCCGTAATAGGCATCCCCCTGTTCGAGGATCTTCTTGAGGATCCGGTAGTCGATAAACGGGACATTTCCCCGGTCATACTGGATACCGAAACCGTTCGAGTAAGATTCCCGGCGATCGGCCTTCCTCACCTCCATGCCGGCGGTCAGGTTATACATGTGCAGGTCGCTCGCCGAGGCGGTGTAATTGGTCATGGCCCGGAAGTAAGTATTCATCAACCGGTTATCCGTGCGGTTGTAAAAACCTCCTTGCGGCAACACGGAGACGGGCACCGAACCGGGAATCTCCGGGTCCGCGTACAGGTAACTGTTGGCCCCCCGGATGGTCGCGTCATAATCGGCGCGGTAACACTCGGCAAGGTTGGAACCCTCTTGGATCTTGTGCTCCCGGGTAGACTTCACGAACCGGATGGAACCCATCGCCTTGATATCCCATCCCCTCATGGGGTGAAGCTCGAACTCCGCCTGAAATTGCGAGTCTAACATGTCGATATCAAGGTAATTTTTCTTCAACTCGTGGATGATGTTGAAGGGGGCGTAGTTTAACACGTAAAATTCCAACTCCCCGTTATTATCGTAAGGACGCATGGTGCGGCTCGTGTTCAGGGCAAAGCTAAAGGGATTCAAGTCAAAATCGCGGGAGACCGTGCCGTTGACGGGATCCGTCTCGCGGGCGATCGTGCCGGGAGCCTTCTGCTGGCGCAACGAGTTGGTCGTGGCGATGTTAAACGTGAGGTAGTCGTTGATGATAAACGAGGCGTTCATGTTGGCCGTGTAGCGGCTCACCTTATCCCCGATCGTCCATCCCGGGTCAAACAACAAGCTCGCCGAGGCGAAGAAGGTCGCCCGCTCGGATCCCCCGGAGAGGTTGACGGAGTGACTTTGCTGGACGGAATTATTGAAAAGGAGGCCAAACCAGTCCGTGTTCACCTTCTCGAATTGTTGCAGGTAGCGGGTCTTCGCCTCCGGGGTGTTCTGCAACTCGAAGGTGCCCGTCACGGGATCGTAATGATCCAGCGCGTCATACATCTTCCGGTACACGCCGCCCGCGGCCGCCCGCGAGACGTCCGAGTAGTTCAGCCATCCCTTGGCCTCCATGTCCCGGTAGAGCATCATCTGCTGCTGGGAATTCATGATATTATACTCGCGATACGTGGGCTTCAAGCGTGCGGTAAACTCGCCGGAATAACCCACCCGGACGATGCCGGCCTTCCCTCGCTTGGTCGTGATCACCACCACCCCGTTCATCGCGCGGGCGCCGTAGAAAGCCGTCGCCGAGGCATCCTTCAAGATCTGGAAGCTCTCGATATCGTCGGGGTTTAACCCGGCCACCGCGGAACTGATCAGCGTCTTGGCGTCCCCGGACGAGAGGTCGTCCGCCGAGACGTCCACCACGTCCTCCAGCACGATGTTATCCACCACCCACAGCGGCTTCTGGTCGCCGTAAATGGAGGAGGCGCCCCGCACGCGCATCTTCGGCGCCGCGCCGAAAGTACCCGACACGTTCTGGACTTGCACGCCCGACGCCTTTCCCTGTAACATCCGGGAGACGTCGTTGCTGCCGCCCACGGCCAGGTCATCCGCCTTCACGATGTCCGCCGAGCCGGTGAAGAGTCGGCGGTCGATCTTCTGGTACCCGGTGACGACCACCTCGTCGATGCTCTGCGTGATCTGCTGAAGCACCACCGTGAGCGAGGTCTGGCCCGTGTAGGCGATCTCTCGCGTCTCCATGCCCATGTAAGAGACCTCGATGATCATGCCGGGGGTCGGCACCACCGTGAAGTTAAACTCCCCGTCTACATTCGTGGCGCTACCCGTCGTGGTACCCTTGATCTTCACGGCCGCGCCCGGCAGCGTCTCCCCGCTCTTGTCCTTCACCACGCCCCGGATCGTCACGCGTTCTTGGGCCTGGGGCACGGGGGAACTCTTCTTGATCACCACGTTCATGCCCTCCACCGTGTAGCCGAGGCCAACGTCCTTCAGGCAAGCCTCCAGGACGTCCAGCGCCGGGCGATCCTCGGCTTCCACGTTCAGGCCCGTCACGGCCTTCACGTCCTTGGCCCCGTACATGAAGACGTAGCCCGTCTGCCGCTGGATCTCCCAGATCAACTGCTCGAGTCCCGTGTTCTTCATACTCAGGGTCACGTTCTTCCGTCCCACCTGCGCGTGCGACAAGGGGGATGCCGGGGCCTGTGCCGTGGACGCCCCCGGGAAGGGGATCAGGAGGACTCCCAACAAGAAGATAAGCCAACTACTCCTCGCGCGCGAAATTTTTTTTCGCGTTTTTGAACGCGGGAAGTGTACTTGTTCTCCGTTTTTATTCATACATTTGTCATGTTTTAATGTGAAACATAAGGATGATAATCATTAACTCGACGCGCGGCAAGCGAGCACTTGTCGCGCGTTATTTTTTGGTAGATATATAAACCTTGTTATGCTCGACAACCACCTCCACGAGTTCCGTCCGCCGCAACATGCCGAGGATCGGATCGATGCTCTCGAAACGCTCGAAACAACCGCCGAGCTTGATCTGCTTCGCCGGCTCGTCCAAGAACTCGTAAGCGATGCCATACCAGCGGGCTAGGTCGCGCATGACCTCGTCCAGCGGCATGTCCTTGAACTTGATCTCGTGACGATACCACGCGGTGTACAGCGACACGTCCACGGGGCGCTTCGTGATCGCCCGCGTCTCGCGCTCGTACACGCCCTGCTCCCCCGGCGAGATCCGGTAGAGTTCCTTCCCGTTGCTCAACTGCACGCTCCCCTCCACGAGGGTCGTCGCGATCGACGGCTCGTTCTTGTAAGCCCGCAAGTTAAACTCCGTCCCGAGCACGGTCACCTCCATCCCGCCCGCCCGGACGATAAAGGGATGTGCCGCATCGTGGGTCACCTCGAAGTAGGCCTCTCCCTCGAATTCGATCACGCGCTGTTTTCCAGTGAACTTCACGGGAAAACGCAATTTACTCTCGGCGTTCAGCACGACCCGTGTACCGTCGGAGAGCGTCATCGCGTACTCCGCGCCGCTCCCTTGGATGATCTCGTTAAAGATCGGCGTGGTATCCCGCGACGTCTCGTTGTGGGAATAATCGAGGGATCCCGCCTCTTGGTAGATGACGGTACCCGCGCTGTCCCGGATGATGGAGGGGTTGCTCTCGTCGATGGTAATCTTGCTCCCGTCGCTCAGGATCAGTTGCGCCCGGCCCAACGAGGCTACCTCCTCGGGGCGCTCCTCGTCCGCGTCTCCCGGGGAGGTGAGCGGGGCGTAGAACACCCACGTCACGGCCACGAGTGCCGCCACCGCCGCGGCGACGGCCACGCGTCCCCAGCGGAAACGCTTCCGGGTGCTGGCCCGGTCTAACATGCCCTCCACGCGTTCCCACGCGGCAAGGGAATCCTCTTGCCGGAACGCCTCTAGATATTCTTCTGCCAAGCCGTCACTCGTCAAGCGCTGGTAAAAAGCCTCGTGCCGCGCCGAAGCCGCCCGCCACGCGGAGACGAGTTGCTCGTCCTCCCCCGTGGCCACGCCGGCCAGCAGCGCCGCGAT
>JAISAV010000270.1 GCA_031266545.1 Odoribacteraceae bacterium
TGGAGGATGGTGGCGGGAGGCTCCAGATCCCAAGATTGCACGGAGAGGGAGAGGGTGGCCACCTCGACGCTCTCCCCGCTCACGGCGTGGGAGACAAAGCAGAAACTGTAGTCGCCCCCGGGTATGTCCGTCACCAGGAGCGAGTCCAAGTTTCTCGGGATGACTAACCGCCACGGCTCACTGTCCGGCAGCACGTTGGTGGCGATGAGTTCCGTATAGAACAGGGAGGAGGTGCTGTCCGGCGCCGTCCATGCAAAAATCACCTTGCCGTATCCCGCTTCTCCACTGACATCTTGGATCGGCACGAATGGCTTCTCGATGTAAAGATCCTTTATTCCCTCTCGTTCGCAGGCGACAAGCGCAGCCGCCAGCGCGAGGAGTATCCACAAACGGTTTGTTACTCTTTTCATCACGTGTCTATTTTAAAGTTGTTTTCTTTTCATCTTTGATGTACCAATTGGCAGGAGTGCTCAACAGGGTACGGTAATCTCCTTGCTCGGCCGCATCAAACTTGGCGACGATCTTGTCTACCAAGAAAGAGGGATCGTGCAGGTTGCGCGCCATGCGCACGAGCGCAGGCCAGCGTTTTCCCTCGTAGGCCAGCTCGAGCGCCGTTTCGTCGGCAATCCGGCCGCAGAGCGCGCGGATCGAATCCTGCCGGGTGACGCTGGAGCCGAAGATCTCTTCCGGCTCCAGAGGCAACAGCCCGGCCCGGCCGCGCACGCCGTTGGCGCCTTGCAGCGCCGAGGGGAATGACTGGAACGGCGCCCGGTAGTCGGCGCCTGCCCAGTAGCTCTTCAGCCCTTTATCCAAGAAAGTGATCGCCTCCTCGAAGCGCCCCAAGCAGGCATAGGCCTCGGCGATGTTCAGGTACACTTGACCCGCACGGTAGACGTGCAGGATCATGTTCTCCTGGTAGAAATGCTTGGTGACGGCCCACGCGTCCTCCTCCTGCCGCAAGGTGACGGACGCACAGGTGGCGGATTTCCGCTGGGCGTCTCCCCGAGAGTAGTTGGCGTATACCTGCGCGTCGAACAGGTCGATCATGTTCCGGGTGGGCGCGAAGTAGTACCTGTCGAGGAAATATTCGCGGAGGTTGTTGGTCTGGTGGTACGCCACGTTGAAGGAGAAGACGGTGAAGGCCTCGTTCTTCAACTGGGTGACGGCGCTCGTGAATATCGACCGGTAGCCGCTCGTGAGGTTGACCGTGTTGCTGGCGTCGGTGGTGAGGGCGGCGAGGTAGTCGTCGATGGCCCCCTGGTAGTCGCCCGCCCACAGTTTAAGCTCGGCGAGGAGCACCCTGCCGTAGAGGGTGGCGCCGAACCAATCGATGTTGTTGTCGGCGAGGATACTCCTGAAGTCCGGCATCTGGAAAGCGTCCACGCCATCCTCGCCGCCATTCATGTAGGCGATCAAGTAGACGGGAAGCTCGTCCAAGCCCAGGCGTAGCATCGCCTGCTCGCTGCCGGTCTCGAGATTGTCCTCGTAGACGTAGGCCTCGCCCCAGAATTGGCCGATCATCATCAGGCTCCATACCTTGTAGCAAATGGCGACGGAGATCTCCGCCCGGTATTCAGCCTCGGGAATGTTGCCCGGGAAGTCGCGATTGTACTTGATCACGCGCTTGATGAAGTCGTTGCAATTGATGACGATGTCGTAAAAAAGCCCCGGGTTCGTGTAGGCGTCCTCGTTGTCGGCCGCATAACGGTATATCCGCCAAAATTCTTCCGGGGCATAGGAGGTGGGACGCAACAAGTCCCCTTTTAACTCGGAGAGGATCAGGGTTTGCTCGGCCACCTTGTTGAAGGCGGCGATCAGGCCGATGAACGCCCCCTCCACTTCATTGCTGGAGCTGTAGTGATCCTCCGCGTTCATGCCGGTGTTGAGGTCGACTTTCATGATCTCCTCGCATCCCGAGAGCGAGAATAGGAGCAGGCCGGCGAGCAGCGATTTGATATATTGTGCGATCTGTTTCATGGTCATTTCTCTTATTCGTTATTGTTATAGTCCTAAACGCACGCCCAGCTTGAAAGCACGCGCGCCGGGCACCTTCCCGTAGTCCACGCCGAGGAAGGCGTGGTCGTAGGAGTAGGAGAACTCAGGGTCGTAACCCAGGTAGCGGGTGAGCGCGAAGAGGTTTTCGGCGGTGAGGTAGGCCTGGAATTTCGTGAATATCCACCAACTCGTCGGGTGCTCGTAGTTCAAGGTGAGGTATTTCAACTTCAAGAACGAGGCATCTTCTATCCAGCGGGAGGAGAAACGGCTGTTTCCCATCGGGTCCAGTAATTCCGCCCGCGGGACGTCCGTCTGCTGCCCCTCGTAACTCCAGCGACTTTTTACCGCCTGACTCTGGGAGACGAGACCGCTCATGCTCTCCGCCGTGCGCCGGACGGCGTTGTAGGCGTCGTTCCCGCACGAGTAGGTGAACAGCGCACTCAACGAGAGGGCCTTGTAGCGAAACGCCGTGGAGAGGCTACCGTAGAAATCGGGCGTCGGGTTCCCCAGCACGATCTTGTCCCGCTCGTCGATCACCCCGTCCGCGTTCATGTTCGCGAAGCGGACGTCGCCGCCCCGCAAGCTCCTGCCCTGATAGTCCACGAGACCGCCGTCCATCGCCTCGCGCGTGGAAGCGTAGATGCCGTTAGCCTTGTAGCCGTAGAAGAGATAAGGACTTTCCCCCTCGCGGGTGAGTATCTCGGCGCCATCGGTCAGGGTGGTGACGTGGTCGCGGTAACCGCCGAGGGATCCTACCGTGGTTTGGTCGGTCGAGAGGGTGATCCCCAGATCCCATTGGAAGTCGCCGACGATCACGGGGGTAGAGCGCGCGGAGAGACCCAAACCGCGACCGTCTAACTTGCCGCTGTTGACGTAGCGGAACTTGCTGCCGAAGGCGCCGGTGAGCTGCTCCGGCAGGATCACGCCCGTCATCCAGCTCCGGTAAGCGTCCAGCGACACGGAGAGACGCCGTCCCAGCGTGTGGAAGTCTATGCCTATATTCAAGGTATTTTGCGTCTCCGGCTTTAATTGATCGTTCGGGATGTTGGCCCGCACGACGCCGCCCATCTCCTTGTAGTAGGCCGTTTCGTAATAGAACTTGCCCAGCATGGGAGGCAGGAGGGCGTTGCCCTTGCGCGACCACTCCGCCCGGAGCGTCAACTCCTCGATCGACGAGACGTCCCGCAGGAGGGAGGTGTTGTGTAACTTCCACGCGACGTTGATGGCGGGATTTACCTCGAACAGCCTCGCCTTGTCTCCAGAGACGGAGGTGCTCTCCATCGTGGCCGCGAGACCAGCGTACAATTGCTTGTTGTAATTGTAGTCCACGCGCAGGAAGCCGTTCCCCCATTTCCAGTTGTCCTCGTAACCGGAAAGGTATTTGCCGGCGGCGTTCTGCACGTTTCCGAGGCTTTGGTTAAAGTCGGTGGGGGTGTTGTATCCCGTCCCCATCTCGAACCATTTTTTCTGGAAGAGGAGTTGCGCGCCTCCCACCAGGGCCACGTGGTGGTCCCTGATGGACTTGGCGTAGTCGATCGAGAGGTTCCCGTAGTAGGCCATCGATTCTCCCATGCCGTAGCGGATGGCATTTTTCACGCCGGGCGCGAGGGGGATCACGGCGTTGACCGACACGCCCGGCACGAAGAGTTTCTCCCGGTTGTAGTCGTAGTTGACGCCCATCAACGCTTTCAGGCTGAACGCGGGGGTAAACGCGTAGTTCATCCCCATGTTGACCATGATGTTGTAGACATAGTCGTCGCTCGTCAGGTTGTTCACGAGGAAAGCGGGGTTGCTCACCTCGAACTGGCGCACCGTCTCCCACACGTCGATGCCTTGACCGTAGCGATTTACCCGCTTGGGGCCAAGGATGGCGGGTTCGTGGATGGCCGCCAGCAACGGGTTGATGGCCGAGATCATCCCCTGCTCGAAGATGGCGTTGCTGTAGTGACTAAAGCCCACGTTGGTGAACATGCTCAGGCGACGACTCATCACCATGTCGCCGTTGAAGCGGGCGTAGTAACGCGACATGTAGGTGTTCTCCTCTATCCCGTTCTGCTCCGCGTAGCCGGCCAAGATGGCATATTTGGCAATTTCGTCGCCTCCCTTTACCTTCAACAGGTTTTCCGTGGAGAAGGCGGGCGAGAAGATTTCCCGCTGCCAGTCGGTGTTGCGCTGGAAAGCCCAATAGCCCTCGCCCAACTCCTCGCCCCGCGAGAGGAAGGGGAAGTTGCTGGTAATCTCGTCCGAGGTGAAATAAGATTGCGCGAGTTGGTAGAGATAATCCCTGAAATCGGGAGCGTCGAGCAACGGCAAGGCGCGGGGCAGCGTAGAGACGCCGTTAACGGTCTCAAATTCAACCCGTGTATCCATGTCGGTAGCGTGCTCCGTGTTCATCACGATCACGCCGTTCGCCCCGATCGCTCCCAGCGGCGCGGCATCAAATCCTCCCACGACGGCCACGTGTTCCAGTTCCTTCTGGGACATAAAGCCGAAGATGTTCTTGGAGTAACCCGTGAAGACGGCGGAGGGCGTCGTGTTGGGAAGGATCGGCATGCCGTCTACCCAGAAGACGGGCGCGTTGCTGCCGTACAGGGAACGCGTGCCCCGGTAGTTCACGAAGTTTCCCTCGCCGGGCATGCCTCCCTTTTGCAGGACGCGTACCCCGGCGACGCTTCCCACCAGCACGTCGTCACTAAAAGCCCGTCCCCGCTCTTGATCTTTCACGAAGAGGTGGGTGGAACTCCCCGTCCGGGATTTTATACTTTGCGCCACGAAAGGCAAGCTGGTTTCCACGGAATACCCCGCCACCGACAGGGGGAGCATGTAGATCAATACCTCCTGCTTCTCGCCCAGCACGTGCTGCGCGGGGTAGAAACCGGCGTATTGCACCGAGAGTTCTACCGGGTCATTCCAGAGTTCTACCGCTATCCACCAGTCGCTCCTGGTGTGTCGCACCGTGATCTGTTTTCCCGGGTCGTCCACGAGTAGCACGAACTCGCCGGCGGCATTGGTCTCTACCGACTTCGCGGCGGTGGCGGTCGACACGACAACCCCCGCGAGCGGTTTTTTACTCCGGGCGTCAAACACTTTCCCGCGTACCTCGACCGATTTTCCGGCCTCCTGCCCGTGGGCCGCGAGGGCGAAGAACACGCCTATCAATAATAAAATACTTTTAGCCTTCATAGTCTCAGCCTTAATAATTGTTTACCGTCGGCACCAGGTAGACGCCGATGGGGGCTAACGCCCGTTTCCATCCTTTGTTCAAACTCTTCACGGTGATCTTGACTTGCGCGATTCCCGTCTCCTGGGGGATGTTCACGCGCCCCAGTCTCGCGGAGAGCCGGGTGTTCATCAAGCTCTTGCTCACGTCCACTTCCCCGATCAGCATGTCGTTGATGTATACCGCAAAGTTCTGCGAGGCGTCTATCGTCTTGATGTAGATGAACTCCACGGTGTACTCGCCGGGCGTCATGTAGACGGGCTGGTACTCGTCCGTGCTCTCGTTTTTCAACGCCGTTTCCCACGAGACCGCGTAGTCAAAGAGCGGGGGCGTGTCCGTCGCGCCACTCGCCAACTCCATCTTGGAGAGGAGATAGTACGTGGAGGTGATGCCTATGCGCTCCCGGGTCATGGAGGTATTCAAGTCACCGATCCCGATCTCCCCGGTGACGTCGACCGTGATCGCAGAGGGATCGGCGTCGTACGCCTGGATGATGTTGTTGGCCGTCCCATCCGGGTTCTGGAGGAGCTTGTTGGGGATGAATAACTCTTCCAGCTCGTAGAGGTAGCCGTTGCTAAATTCTAAGCGCGAGCCGGGGAGCACCTTCTGGTACGTGGTGTTCCATGTCACGCCAAAGATCGAGGAGAGCACCTCTTTCTCCCCGTAACGCTCGATTAACCCACGGTGCACGAAAGAATTTCTTATCCACGTCGTGAGTTTTGTCGTGTCCGCTTTCATGGGCGTAAAACCGGTGATCAGGCGAACGTCGTTGTAGAAATTCTCGACTTTGGTCGCGTATTCCGCACTGGGAGCCACGAAGATCGTGTAGTAGTTGTTATCCTTGTGGAGGGGCACGGACGATAGTAGTTTGGGTTGTATCATCCAAACCGAATCGTAGAGCGGGTTGCCCTCGTAATCGACGTCTCCCGTGAGCGTGCTGCGATCCCTGTCAAAGATCGTGTCCAGCTCGTCGTGCAAGAACGTCACCAGCCACTCGTATTTTGGCGTGCGGGAGAGGTAGTCGTAGAGCGTCTCTTGCACGCGCAAGGGTTCTTGTATCTCGTAGATGATCCCGTCCTTGCAGTTCATCACGGATTTCACGATGGGCACGCCGGCCAACACGTAGCCGCTCCCGGCCACCCGCATCCGGAACATTTTGCCCGAGACGGCGCGTAGCACGAGGTCTTCTTGGAAGCCGGTTTCCAAATATTTGCCCTGCGTGAACTGGTTGCGGGCGGCGAGGATTTTCACGGAGTCGGAAAGCGAGTTTACCCAGCCGTATTGCCCGTTCGGGGCCGCCCAAAGCGTGTACTGGCGGTTGCCGTTGAAAAAGGTGTCGGCTTGCGTCGCCTGTATGAGCGCCACCAACTCCGAGTAGGTCGCTTCGCCTTGCAGGTATTCCCAGACACCCTTGTCGGAGCTGAGCATCCCGTCCTGCACGGTCGTGTAGTGATCGTTCCACGTGCCGTTACATGCCCATAATAGCCACGATAGGCAGATTCCCGTGTATATACTTTTCACTCTCATAGCTTTTTAATTTATAGGTGTAAATATTAGCGCGTCCAGCTCGAATTGCCCCACTTTCGTGGTCTTGAACGTGATGCGGTGGGCGCGCGTGGTCTCGAACGCGACCCTCGCGGTGATCTCGTTTGTCACGTCGTTGTCGTAGTTGGGGTTATATATGTTGAGGATCCCTTCCGTCTTTACCCCGTCGATGTACGGCTGGAAGGTGCCTCCCTCCTGTTTAATCTGCCGGGCGTTGACCGTCACCTTGTACGTTCCCCTGGGGATCGGGCGTGTCAGCAACGTGATCTCCCCGACCGGGCCGAGGTCTGCCCAGAGAAAGTCCCCGTGCAGGTAGTTGCTCTTCCGGTTGTAGCTACCGAGCGTGAAACAGATGTAACCGACCGGGTTCACCTTGTTGGGGGGAGTCGTGATCCACGTCACGGCAGGGGCCATGTCCTGCGCCGACACGGGCTGCATGAAGCGATTGATGGAGGGGTTTTGATAATCGCCGATCGCCCAGAAACCCATGGCTTCCGTCGCGTCGACAGCGGTGAGGATGCTCTCCGGCTCGTAGATTTCCAAGAGGCCGTCGATCTCGTGGGCGAAGCCGTTTCTCAACTGGATGTTGTGACGGTCGGTCAGCCGCGCGTGCTTGTTGAACAGGAAGGCGACGCCGTCCGGCTGGATCAGGAGCAACTTGTTCTCGGCCAGGGTGGGCATCGTGTAGCCCTGCGTCTTGTCGATGAATTTCGTTTGCACGTCAAACAGCTCGCCCAGCTCGCTGGAGGAATAGTCCCGTTCCACGAGGTGGTAGCGGACGTAGAGGTTTAACGGGTTGCCCGGGTCCGTGAAATCGGTGCGTCCTGGCGATATGCGCGCTTGCAACTCTTCGATGCCGTTCACGCCGTTCTCCTGGTAGATGGTGTCGGGCGTCACGAAAAGCGTCCGGCGCGAGCGCATCTTGGGATGCTCTATATCCATACGGCTGAAAATTTCCTCGTTGCCCGTCAAGGCCACGGCCTGCGCGAAGATCGAGTAGCGCGCATTGTTTGTCAAGAAGGTGTGGAGGGTCTCCACCACGGGATCGATCACCTGGTTTAACTCGTGGATGTAGCCGTTGGCGACCTTGATGTCCCAGCGGACAATCTTGCAGATGTGGTTGATGTAAACGCCACCGTTCACGCCGTCCGCGAAACGGCAAACAAGGTAGTCTCCCGATGCCGTGGAGTCGCGTAATTTCCCGTTGCGGAAGTCCGCTAACTCGTAGGAACGCGCGACTACCGTGTGGTAACGGATGAAACGCTTGGCAAATTCCGGGTCACTCTCCACCATCTTTTCCACGCTCTCGTATCCTTTCGTCTGCAGGTATGCGGCAAGCACCTCGTTTCGCACCACGAAACAAGTAAGGGGAACGGAAGCGAAGTTGAAGGACTCTTCCATGCCTACCAAATGCAGTAGCTTGTACCAGTCCGAGTATTCCACGCTCTCTTTCAGGTAGAATTGCGCCGATAATTCGTCGTAAGGCATAAAGCGCTTCTCCTCCTCTTCCTGACAGGCCGCCAACATCAACACGATGACCGCCACGCAACTATATACTATTTTCTGTATCATCATTTCTTGTTTTTATTGGTAAACCGGGTTCTGTATCAACACGCCATCGCATCGATCAATTTCGTCCTTATTAATAGGTAAAAAGAAACTGTTATTGCTCGACAACCGCGTGAGGTAAATAGGGCGCTCGCTGACCGGGATATTGTTCAGTAACAAGGCCACCATGTCATCCTTGTAGAGGGCGAAGTTGCTTTTCTTGGCCGTGCGCACGATGTCGTACCAGCGTTTTCCCTCGCCGATAAATTCCATTTTTCGCTCCTTGAGCAACTCCATCAACAACTCTTTTTGGGTCATGGCCTCGGCCACGTCTTCGCGCAACGTGGTGACTTTCGCCCGCTGCCTGATCACGTTCAGGTCGATGGCCGCCTGCCGCGCGTTGCCCAGCATGAGGTTGGCTTCCGATCGCATGAGGTAGGCCTCCGCGAGCCGGTAGACCGGCCAGTTTGCCGATTGCACGGAGGTGGAGCGTTTGCCAGAAGCACTCGGCCCGGCTACTTGCATCCCCAGGTATTTCCACAGTCCCATCCACCCGGTCGTATAGTACGTCCTGTTCTCCCCGCGCACGTCCTGGTCGTTTTCCTTGAACTCGTCTGCCAGCGAGGTCACCAGGGAGTAGCGCCTGCTGGACGAGCTGTAGTCAAACCACGAGAACAGGCTGTTTCTCTGGTCATTCTCCGCGTCGAAGTAGAGTTCAAAGATCGACTCGTCGCTCAGCCCGGGGTAGAAGATGTCGTACCATACCTCATCCTCGTATCTTTCGTCCTCGAAATCGGAGGCGACCAGGCGCAAGTCCTCGTTCGCGATCATGGCGTTACACGCCTCGATACAATCCGCGTATTGCTCGCTCCACAGATAAATGTCCGCCATCAGCGCATGACACAACCAGCGAGTAGCCCGTCCTTTGGTCTGCCACTTTTCTCCATGACTGGTTTTTAGTCGCTTGAGGCTCCAGCGCAAGTCAATTAATAACTGTGCGAGGATCTCCTCCTCGGCGACTTTCGGCTGTATCAACTCTTGCCGGTCGGTGACGTACGGGTTCAAGATCAAGGGAACCTCCCCGAACGTCCGCACGAGGTAGAAATAGGCCAGCGCACGCATCACTTTCGCCTCGGCCTGATACTGGTTTAATTCCATCTCGGTGAAGAGCGGGTCTCGATCCAGCACCAGCGAGGCGTATTGAATCACGGCGTTCGCCGAGTTGATCATCTTGTAAAAGGGCGCCCACTGGGTGATCGTATTGTCGGGAGTGATGTTCTGCCGTTGCAGTTTCGTCTGGTTCTCCAGGGAGGTCTCTTGCCTTACCTCGAACACGTCCGCGCGCAATTCTCCCCACTCCACGATCTTGGGCAAGCAGTCGCGCATGCGAACGTAACAGGACATCACGGTGTTGTGCACGTCCTCTTTTTTCTGCCAGTACTGCTCGGCCAAGCGCTCGCTGTCGGGCGTCACGTCCAACCAACTGTTACAACTGTTGGCGAGAAATCCTCCTAAAATCAACAGAATAACTCTATATTTCATAATCAGTTCCTTTAAAATTTAACAGTCATGTTCAGCGATACCTTGCGGGGACGCGGCGTCTGGGCGTTGTCCACGCCGATCAGGATAAAATTCCCGTACTCGTCGATACCCCCGTTGATGCTTACTTCCGGGTCCTGCCCGGAGTAGTCCGTCCAGGTGAAGATGTCGTAGCCCGTGGCCGAGAACGACCACTGCTTGATCCCCCAGCGAGAGATCAGGCTCTTCGGCAAGCTATAAGAGAGGGTAAGGCTCTTCATGCGCAAGTAACTCCCTTCCTCCACGAAACGATCCGAGCCTAACGTGTTGTAACCCCTACCGTAGAGCGCCTTGGGGATTGTGGTCATGTCCCCCTCGTAACGCCAGCGATTCAGCACGGTGACGCTCTGGTTGTCGTAACCGTACATTCGCTCGAGTTGCATCTGCGTGCGGTTAATCACGTTGTATTTTAAACGGTAGTGAAAATCCGTGTTCAGGCGCCAACCCTTGTACTCCACCGAAAAACTAAGTCCTCCCGTGAATTCGGGCATCGCGTTGCCGAGGTAAACGATGTCGTATTTGTTGATCACCCCGTCGTTGTTCACGTCCTTGTAGATCGCATCGCCGGCGCCGACGAAACGCTCCTCGTGGCGCATGTGAATCGGCGTGCCGGAAACGTCGTACATCAGGTTGCCCCGATCGTCCCTGGCGTACACCGCGTCGCGATCACTGTACACGCCCAGGCAACGGAAACCGTAGAAGGATCCCATCGGGTATCCCTCCGAGACCGTCTGGGCATACCGCTCGTTTTCGGCCGTCTCCGAGTACTGGAAGAAGTTGACATTCTCCGGCAACTTTAATATCTTGTTCACGTTCGTGGAGAGGTTGACCCCTACCCCGAATTTCAGGTCTCGCGTCACGGCGATGTTGCGCAGGTTCCCGCGCAACTCCCAGCCCTCGTTCGACATTCTCCCAGAGTTAAAGTAAGAGATCGTGCTGTAACCGGTGTGCGAGGGGACGCTTACGTTGCGCTGCAAGAGATCCTTGGTGAGGTTCCGGTACCAGTCGAAAGAGAGGAAGTACTTGCCATCCTTGAGTTCGATCTCCGCGCCGAGGTTCCATTTCTCCACGATCTCCCATTTCAGTTTCGTCAACTCCATCGTGGTGGGGCCTACCGTTCCCTGGTTGCCGTAGTTGGCCTCCGTGGAGAAGCGCCCCGCCGAGGGGAAAGTTCCGCCGGGGGCTTTCCCGTTGAGTCCCCAACTGGCGCGCAACTTCAGCGAGGTGATCGTCTCCTTCAGCGTCTCCATGAAAGGCTCGTTCTCCGCCCGCCAGCTCAGGCCCACGCTCGGGAAACCCTTCCAGCGATTCGTGGGATTCATGCGCGACTGGGCGCCGTAGTTAAAACTGCCTTGCACCAGGTAGCGGTTGGCATACGCGTAGTGGAGGTTGCCGGTGAACCCGATTTGCTTGGAGCGGGACGAACCGGAGCCGAACGATTGTATGAGACCCCCCGTCACCGTCGACGGGATATTGTCGCTCGCCCCGCCCGACACGGCGCTGCCGTAGCTCGCGTTGGCATTGGTCTGGAGGTCGAACACGCCGGTGGCCGTGATCTGGTGCTGGTGGAAAGATTTGCTCAAGATCAACTTGTTGTTCACGTAAAGCGAGGTATTATCCGAGGCGTTTGAACTTGCCCGGTCATAATCGCTGCTCGTGTGCCGCACGCCGGTCACCTCGTGCGGGAGGAAGGCATGCTCGTCGCTCGTGTTCATCGTGAACGCGAATGAGCCGTAATATTTCAACGAGGGGAAAATGTCATAGTCCAGGTTCAGCGCCAGGCGGATGTTCCGGTTATTGGAATTGCGGGTAGCCTCGTGGGCCATGGCCACCGGGTTGTAGATGCCGCCGCTGGAGTAGCTTCCCTGCAAGGTGCTCTCCGGCGTGAAATAGATGGACGTGCGATGAATACCATCCTCCTCCATCACGTAGGGACTCATGTTCGCCATCTTGCGCATGGCCTTCGTCCGGATATCGCTGCTGTAATTGGCGTCCCGGTTCCCCTGGCTGTAGCCCACCTCCGTGTTCACCCTGAAATTGTTGGCAAAACGGTAAGTTAAATATAAGGTAGAGTTCAAGCGGTTGTAGTTGGTGCCGATGGTGGTGCCTCGCTCGGTCAGGTAGCTGGCCGAAAAACGATAGGTCGCCCGCTCGCCTCCCCCTTCCAGCGAGAGATTCGTCTCGCTCGACAGGGCGTTTTGGGTGATCTCCCCCAGCCAGTCGGTATTCTGGTTATACTCCCGCCAGTAAATGTAATCGGGATTAAAATTGATCCCGTTCTGTATCAGGTCTTGCACGATGCTGAAACCGAGGGAGGTCTCCAGGCCGCGATTCCACAACTCGTCTTGCATCAAGGAGACATACTGGTTCCCGTTCAACTGCTTGATGCGCGTCGGCTCGAAATTGACGCTCATCTTCTCCGTGAGGGTCGTGGTCATCTTCCCTTGCGTCCCGCGCCGGGTGACGATCAACAGCACGCCGTTCGCGCCGCGCGATCCCCAGATGGCCGTGGCGGCGGCGTCTTTCAAGACCTCCACCGACTCGATGTCGCCGGGCGAGAGGTTGACCAGGCCGCT
>JAISAV010000029.1 GCA_031266545.1 Odoribacteraceae bacterium
TAGGAAAGGAAACAATTGTCATGGCACTTAAAATCAAGGAAATGGTGATCATCCCCGCTTTTAATTTTTAATATCTTGCCAAATAATGCATTAAGTTGACTTGATAGATACTAACGGGCGTCCGGGATTATTTTGAACCGGAGGCGCAAGACGGGTGCGTTGTAATCGAACGAGAGGATCTTGAAGGTGCCTATTTCGGCCGTGTTGCTCACGTGGGCGCCGAGACAGGCGCAGGTATCGTAGTCGCCCACCCGCACGACGCGCAAGGTTTGAGTTGCCTCCTCGGGCAGCTTGCTCAGGTCAATCCCCGCGGGGAGTTCGTCCCGGTTGGTAAACGAGATTTCCACCGGCAGGTGGCGGGCGATCACCTCGTTCACTTGCCGTTCGATTTTCTGAATTTCTTCCTCCGTCGGCGGGGTCGGGAGGGTGTAGTCGCATTTTCCCTTTTTCTTCTCGATGTGGGTGTTGCGCGAGCGCGGGCACCCGTACAGGCGAATCATCGTTTGGTTTAAGATGTGCTCGACGGTGTGCATGGGCGGGTACTCTTGCTTGTTGTGTTCGTTTAAGACGGGTTGTTCCATGTTGCTTTGTTCTCGTGATTCTCGTTTTAGGCGTTACAAAGTTAGGGAAAAAATCGCTACATTTGCCCCCCGACAGGGGTATAAATCACGCGAGAAAAGGATACCCGCTAAATTTGAACAAAAACAAAAAGAATGAGTATGAGATTATTAGAAGGAAAGATTGCCGTCATCACCGGGGCGTCGCGCGGGATCGGCAAGGCCGTGGCGCTCGAATTCGCGCGGCAGGGAGCCAGCATCGCTTTCACGGATTTAAGATATGACGACATCGCCCGGGAGACGGAGCAAGAGATCGCGGCGACGGGGGCGAGAGTGAAGATGTACGCCTCCAATGCGGCCGATTGCGCGGCCACGGCGGCCACGGTGGAAGAGATCGTCAAGGATTTCGGCCGGGTGGACATCCTCGTGAACAACGCCGGTATCACCAAGGACGGCCTGCTGATGCGCATGACCGAGGAGCAATGGGACGCCGTGATCAACGTGAACCTGAAATCGGTGTTTAACTTCACCAAGGCGGTTTCCCCCGTGATGTTGCGCCAGCGCGCCGGTTCCATGATCAACATGAGTTCCGTGGTGGGCGTGAGCGGCAACGCCGGGCAGGCCAACTACTCCGCCTCCAAGGCCGGGATCATCGGCTTCACGAAAAGCGTGGCCAAGGAGTTGGGTTCCCGCGGCATCCGCGCCAACGCGATCGCCCCCGGCTTTATCATCACCGAGATGACGGGGCAGCTCCCCGAGGAGGTGCGTCAGGAATGGGCGGCCAAAATCCCCTTGAAGCGGGGCGGGACGCCGGAAGACATCGCGCGGGTGTGCGTTTTCCTCGCCTCCGACCTGTCCGGCTACGTGACCGGCCAGACGATCCACGTCTGCGGCGGGATGAACATGTAGCCCGAGCGCGAAAAGAGAAAATGCTTGAAAAGGGTGACTTTTTCAGGCATTTTCTCTTTTGTAATCATTGAAAGATGCTATACCTTTACCACAGTTTGTTTTGCATCACATTTCGAGAAAAAAACACGAGAAAAAATGACAACGAGACTGACAACGGTGGCGGGAGTCGTGTTATTAGCGCTCTCTGCCTGTAGTAGTTACCGGACGCTCCACGTGGACGTCCTGAGGCCCGCCGCGTTGACCCCGCGCGGGGACGAGAACAAGTTTATCTTCGTGGACAGGGGCATCGTGCACGCGGGGGACACCCTGTTCGCGAAAGATTTAAAGGAGACGCTGCGCGTGACCCGCGGGGATCTGGTGGAGCATTTCTACCGCGGCCTGCAAGACGGCCTGCAGTGGGGGATCAAGAAGACGAGGATCGAGCGCCTCGTCGTCGCGAGGGTCACGCACGTGGCGGACAGCCTCGTGCCGCCCGCGCTGACGCGGGAAGAGGTCGCGGCGTTCGCGGGAGATCGCGAGGCCTCGCTCCTGCTCACGGTGGACTACTGCACGTTCCGGCTGGTCAACCGCAATCAAGTGAATTTGGAAGACAACATGCTGCTCCGGGTGTACGACGTCGCCACCGGCACGTTGATCGACACGCTGGTGAGCGACCGGCTGGCGGCGGAGATGTCATTCACCGAGGAGAACTACAGCGGCAGCATCGGCGAGTTTTTCTATCAAAAAGGATGGAGTTACGCGGAATACCTCACCCCGGCCTGGATCCCGGTGGAAAGGAGAATTTACGCGGGGCACAAGTTATTAAACCTCGGCTGCTATTTCTTGGAAACGAACCGCCCGGAACAGGCCGGGGAGGTTTGGGCGACGGCCTTGCGGCGAAAACCGTCGATCGCCGCGCGGGCGGCGGTCAACGTGGCGTGGCTGCTCGAGCGGGACGGCGAGTTTGAAGAGGCGGCGCGACTGCTCGAGGATACCCTCGACAGGGTAGGGTCGCGGCACCTCCGCGACTCCCTCCGCCAGTATATCCGGCAACAAATCGAGGCGCTCAAACAGCGAGGCGAAGACGACAAAAAATTAAAAGAACAATTATAAAACAGGATAATGGAGAATTTCAACTATTACAACCCGGTGCAAGTGCTGTTCGGGAAAGGCAAGATCGCGGAGATCGGTAAATTCATCCCCAAGGGCTTTAAAGTGATGTTGACATACGGCGGCGGCAGCATCAAGCAGAACGGCGTGCACGATCAAGTCATGCAGGCCTTGCGGGGGTACGAGGTGGTAGAATTCGGGGGCATCGAGCCGAATCCCCGCTACGAGACGCTCATGGTCGCCGTGGGACAAGTGCAGCGGGAGAACATCGGCTTTCTGCTGGCCGTCGGGGGAGGATCCGTGATCGACGGCACCAAGTTTATCGCCGCCGCCTCTTGTTTCCGCGGCAAGAACCCGTGGGACATCGTGGCGAAAGGCGCCCGCGTGGACGCCGCCCTGTCCCTTGGCACGGTGCTCACCTTGCCGGCCACCGGTTCCGAGATGAACTGCAACAGCGTGGTCACCCGCGAGGAGACCCGCGAGAAACTCTCGTTCGCTTCCAGACACGTCTTCCCGCGCTTCTCCGTGTTAGACCCGGAAACCACCTACTCGCTGCCCGCGCGCCAACTGGCCAACGGGATCATCGACGCCTTCGTGCACGTGATGGAGCAGTATTACACCTTCCGGCGGGGAGACGAGATACAGGATCGTTTCTCAGAAGGCATCCTGAAGACCTTGATCGACATCGCCCCCCGCTTGATGGGCGACGAGGAGCCGGACTACCAGACCCGTGCCACCTTCATGTGGGCGGCAACCGTGGCCCTGAACGGGGTCATCGGGTGCGGGGTGGCGCAAGACTGGTCGTCGCACCACATCGGCCACGAGTTGACGGCCTTGCACGGCCTGGATCACGGGGTGACGCTGGCCATCGTGCTGCCGGGCGTGCTGCACGCGACCGCGAACAGCCGCCGGGAGAAACTGCTACAATACGCCGAGAGAGTCTGGGGCATCGACCCCGCGCGACCGGACGCCGCGGAACAGGCCATCGAGAAGACCGAGAACTTTTTCCGCTCCCTGGGAGTCGAGACGCGTCTCCCCGCCTACCACGTCGGGATGGAGACCATCGAGCGCGTCGAGCGTCGCCTCCGGGAACGGGGAGTTTTCGCGCTGGGTGGAATCGACGACGTGAACATCGACAACCTGCGGGAGATCTTGACCTCCCGGCTGTGACCGTCCCCTTACCGTATACCGCTTGCCCCGTGTCCTCCAAACTAAAAATATACAAGGCTTCCGCCGGTTCAGGGAAGACGTTTGCCCTCGCGATGGAGTTTTTCAAGATCGTCTTCGCGTCCCCGCCGGAATACAAGAACGTGCTGGCCGTCACCTTCACGAACAAGGCGACGGGGGAGATGAAATCCCGCATCGTGCGGGAGTTGCACAAGCTGGCGAGCGGCGAGGATAGTCCTTACAAGCAAGCGTTACGCGAGGCCACGCGCCTCTCCGACACGCAAATACAGGAGCGGGCAGCCCTGCTGCAAACCGCCATCCTGCACGATTACGGGCGCTTCTCCGTGACCACCATCGACCGCTTCTTCCAGCGCCTGCTCAAGGCGTTTACCCGCGAGCTGGGTATCTTCCCCGGGTACAACGTCGAGCTGGACTCCGAGTACGTCCTGTCGCGGGCCGTCGACATGCTGATGCAACGGGGCAGCGAGAATCGCGACCTCGGGCGCTGGATCACCGAACTGATGGAGGAGAGCGTGGAGGACGCCCGCTCGTGGAACGTGAAGGGGAAGATCGCCGAGCTTGGCAAGGAACTCTTCGGGGAACATTACAAGCTCCTCGACGAGAAACTGCTAAAGCAGTTCGGCGATCGGGATTTCCTGTCGGACTACCGGCGTTTCCTGAACGAAACCATCACCGCCCACGAGCGGCAACTCCACGAATACGGCGAGCGAGCCTGCCGGGCGATCGAGGAAGCGGGCCTGACGCCCGCCGACTTCAAGCGGGGAGCGAGGGGTTTCGTCTCCCTCTTCGCCCGCGCCGCGGAGGGCGTTCCCGACTCGATCAGCGACACCACCCGCGCCACCGTCGACGCCCCCGGCGAATGGACGAGCAAGCAACAACGGGCGGAGATCGTCGCGCGCGTGGAGGCGCTCTACCCGCTCCTGAACGACCTGCTCGAGAAGATCATCTCCCGTCACGACGTCGAGGGCAAGGCCTACCGCTCGGCCCGGCAGTTGCAGGGCAACCTCTACCAACTGGGCATACTGAACGACCTCGCCCGCGAGGTCAGGGCCTTTTGCGAGGAAAAAGGCGTGATGCTTCTAAGCGACGCCACCCACCTCTTGAACCTCCTGATCGACGGCAACGACACCCCGTTCCTCTTCGAGAAATGCGGCAACTTCTACCACCACGTCATGATCGACGAGTTCCAAGACACCTCCACCCTGCAATGGGCCAACTTCCGCCCGCTCGTGGTCAACACCCTCGCGGAAGGGGGCAAGGCCCTGCTGGTGGGCGACGTGAAACAGAGCATCTACCGCTGGCGAAACGGGGACTGGAGCCTGCTCGCCGGGGGGGTGGAACGGGAATTTCAGGCTTTCGGGATTGACCGCGCGCGCCTCGACCGCAACTGGCGGAGCCGCCCGGCGATCGTGGAATTTAACAACCTCCTCTTCCGCGGGGCGGCGCGACGGGTTGCCGCCCTCCTCGACGAGGAAACCGGCCCGGAAGAGGCGCCCCGCCCGTGGGCCGTCGCCGGGGCTTACGAGGGGCTGGAACAGCAAGTCGCCAGGACGGGCGGCGGCTACGTGGAGATACACTTCAGCCCGGCGGGCAAGCGCGACGAGGAGAGCGACGCGTGGATCATGGAGCGCGTGACGGCCGTCATTCGCGACGCGACGGGACGGGGAACGGCTTTAAAAGATTGCGTCATCCTCGTGCGGACGGCCAAGGAAGGGGCTTTCGTGGCCGACTACCTGATGGCGTACAACAAGTGCGAGGCTCTCCCCGCCAAGATCCCCTTCGTCTCCAACGACTCCCTATTCCTCGCCTCCTCCCCCGGCGTGAAACTGATCATCAACGTGCTTCGCTACCTCGCGGAGCCTTTCGACGCCGTCAACCGCGCGGCGTTGCTCTACCACCACGCGATCCTCACCGGCAGCGAGAAGCTGGAGCGGCTCGACGCGCTTTTCGACGCCACCCGCCACCCGATCCCCGTCGACGAGTTGGTACCCGGCCTGTCGGTCGACGCGGGGGGATCGCTCCCCGGGTCGCTATTCGAGGGAGTCGAGGAGATCATCCGTCGCCTCGGCCTCACGGGTCGCGTCGAGGAACTCCCTTACCTGATCGCCTTTCAGGACGCGGTGTTCGATTACGAGGCGAGCAACGCCGGTAGCATCCCGCTATTCCTCGAGTGGTGGGAAAAAGAGGCGGGGAAACGGGTACTCTCCGCCTCGGAAGAGGTCGACGCCGTGCGCGTCCTCACCATCCACAAATCCAAGGGACTGGAATTTAACACGGTCATCCTTCCCTTCTGCTGCTGGGAACTGGACGCCGTGCGTCGCGGGCGCCGCGTCTGGGGGCACAACCGCGAGGAGGGCTTTCGGGCGCTGGAAATGGCCCCGCTGAACTACTCCTCTCGCCTGAAGGACACCTATTTTAGCGACGACTATAACGAGGAACGCGCCAAGTCTCACGTGGACAACCTGAACCTGCTCTACGTGGCCCTCACCCGCGCCGGGGAAGAACTCTACGTTTTCCCGCACGCCCCCGCGGTCAGCAAGGAGGGGAAACCGGCGGACATCGGCGCGCTCCTCCACCAGGTGATCGAGGAGTCGCGCGCGGAACCTCTCTTCTCCTCCTGGGACGGGGAGGAGATGCGCCTGACCATCGGGCAACGGGAACGGGCCAAGAGTGACGAACCGGCGCCGGTAGACCGCCTCCGGCTGGATGAATACCCCGTTCACCCGCTCAACGGGCGGGTCAGCGTCCGCTACCGCTTCCAAGAATACGCCGACGAGGAGACGAACACCCCCCTCGACGAGGGAAAACTGCTGCACGAGCTATTCAAGCGGATCACCACCCGCGACGACGTGGCGCCGGCCACCCGCTCGCTCTGCCTCGAGGGCCTGATCCCCGCGGCGGAAGAAGACGCGTACCGCGCCCGGGTAGAAGAATACCTGCGCTGCCCGCTCGTCTCGGGATGGTTTGACGGTCGCCACCGGGTGATGAACGAGCGGGAAATCCTCCTGCCGGCGGGCCGTCGCCTGCGCCCCGACCGCGTGATGCTCGACGACGCAGGCGGGGTGATCGTGATCGACTACAAGTTCGGCCGCCGGGAAGAGAAAAAACACGCCGATCAAGTACGCGGCTATCGCGACTCGCTCTCCCGCATGAACTACCGGGAAGTCTCCGGCTACCTCTGGTACGTGACCCTGGACAAAGTCATCCAAGTCCCTGACGGAGTGTAAGCAATAACATGGTATTGTATTGTATTGTATGGTATGGTATTGGCTCGCAGGCTTTCAGCCTGCTTGTTATTCATCGGGTGGCCATTCGTGGGGCGTTTGCCCAATGCTGTCAACTTAAGGAATGACACCGGAAGGTGTCAGATGTTGATAACCCCGTGCAAGCCGAAGGTGCAGCTCGGGGTAAGGAGCATCCTCTCCTCTCAACCCCGTAGTGGGTTGAATATTTCACGCACCAACCCGTTGATAAACTCGTTCAACCCGCTACGGGGTTGAAGCGAGAGAGAGATGCCTTACCCCGAGCTGCGCTACGCTTGCACGGGGTTATCGACATCTGACACCTTCCGGTGTCAGCCCTTAATCTCGCTATCATTCCCTTAAGTTGACGGCATTGGGCGATGCCCCACGCTATTGCCGGATATCCCTTCGGGGCTTTTTTGCATCTTCCGACCACGGGTGGTCGGAAGATTACTTACCAGTAAGCGCATAGCGCTTATGTGTTTATAGCCGTGGGTGAAAGCCCACGGAAAACGAGACATTCCATATTCATGCGCCACGTAGTGGCGGGCACCCTCGATCAGAGGGAGGAGGCACCCTCGATCGAAGGGAGGAGGCTCCCTCGATCAGAGGGAGGAGGCGCCCTCGATCGGAGGAAGGGGGCTCCCTCGATCAGAGGGAGGGGGCACCCTCGATCAGAGGGAGGAGGCACCCTCGATCGGAGGGAGGGGGCACCCTCGATCGGAGGGAGGGGGCCGCGCCCCGGTAAAAGGACGAGGCCCGTCCGGGTAAGACGGGCCTCGATGCCTTGAGAATAACGCGGGTAATGGGTTATTGCACCGCCAGCACGTGGTCGAACAGGTAAGTGCGCAGCTCCTTGAGCAGCGTGTTCGAGCTGGAGTACTGCGTGGTGAGGCTTAGTTTATAATCGCCGACGGGCAGGTCGAGCGGGACGATGAAGGTCACTTTCTTCGGGTCGTTGACCAGCACCGTTTCCATCGGGACACGGTATTCCGTCCCGCTGTTCTGTTCGATCAGGCGGATACCGTTTTCCGTGCTCTCGCCGGCGACGCGGATCTTGCTGCCGGTAAGGTTCACGCCGCCGCCCGGCGTGAGGCACGAGTTCTCTTCCCCGGAGGACTTGTCGATCAACGTGTTGATGATAGTCCCCGAGCTGGCCATACCGAGCACCTTCACGTGCACGTTCTTGAGGGCCTCGCGCAGTTCAACACCGGAGGTGATCCTCGCGTGCAGGCTATTCACGTCGGTATCCCATTGCGCGTGGTCGCCGATGAATATTCCCCGGACGTCAAGGCCAAAAAAGCCCAGCCCGAACTGTACCGACGACCCGTTGACGATCTCCTCGATCGCGATCTCCTTCAGGATATCGAGCGACGCGCGGAGGGTCGTCGGGTTGAGGTCAGTACGGCGCTTGACCGCT
>JAISAV010000053.1 GCA_031266545.1 Odoribacteraceae bacterium
CTTGAAAAACGGTTTGTATCCATGCCCCGCGAAACTCTCGCTTGGGATGCTTCTGGGCAAACGACGACCCCGCGACGAAAAGCGGGATCAGGAATAAAAGGGTATATTTCATGCATGTGCTTTTTCAAGCGACAAAGATAGGCTAAAATCCGGATTGATTCCTGTATGGCAACCGTGAAAAGCATTGATGTAATCGTGAAAAGCATCGATGCTTTCGACGATTATCACGCAGTTATCGCAGGTAATTTAATGCCATTTGACGATGCGATCCCCGGTCAAGCGCGCGCTTGACCGGGAAACTCGTTCGTCATGTAGATTCCTCTCCTTAATTAAGGATCATCTGCGGCATAAACTCGAAGCTGTTGTAGATGGGGCGCAGGCGGTCGGTGTTGTAGAACCGCTGGACGTCGACCACCTTCTTGGAGCTGGTGATGATCTCGATGGGGGCGTTGTCGTAGCGCCCGTTCTTCAGGATGACTAATCGCCCGTGCAACCCCTTGTTGATAAGGTCTAAGGCGAGGTTGCCGTAAGCCATCGGGACGATGGAGTCCAGGGCGTCCGGGTCGCCGCAGCGCACCATATAGCCCAGTTTCTGGTTGATGGTGTTGATGACCTCTCCCCTGTTGAAACGGGGGGTAAGATCCTTCAACTTGAGCGAGATCATGTCGCCGATGCCCCCCAGTTTCTTGTGCCCGAACATGTCGGTCTCCTCTCCCTGAAAGACCATGTCCTCGCCGGAGTACGTGGCTCCCTCGGAGACCAGCACCACGGAGTACTTGCTGGGATTCGTGTAGCGATCCTCGCAGAGCAATTCCGTCAGCCGCTCGATGTTGAACTGGTATTCCGGGATCACGCAACGGTTTGCCGCCCCGGCCAGGGTGGGCAACATGGCGGTGAAGCCGGCGTACCGCCCGAACACCTCCAGGACGAGGATGCGCTCGTGCGACCCGGCGCAGGTGCGCAAGTCGTGGGTTATGGCGATGGTGCGCGTGATGCAGGTGCTAAAGCCGATGCAGTAGTCCGTCCCGGGCACGTCGTTGTCCATCGTCTTGGGGATCGCGACCACCTTCACCCCCTCTTGGCTCAAGCGGACGGCGTAGCTCAAGGTGTCGTCACCCCCGATGGGGATCAGGAAGTTGATGCCGATGTACGCCAAGTTTTGCAGCACCTCCGGGGTCAGGTCGTTGACCTCGTCCGTGTACTTGTCCTGCAAGTGGACCGGTACCCTTGACTTGGGGACGTGCGAGGCGCGCGTGCGGGAGGTGTGGAGGAAAGTGCCCCCCGTGCGCCCCGCCCTGTTGACGATATCCTCGGTCAACTCGTAATAATGTTGCGAGTTGTCGACTTGCGGGTCCCGGATCATGTCCACGAGTCCACCCCAGCCGCGCCGGATACCTATTACTTTATACCCCTCTCGCAAAGCCCTGATCGTGACGGCGCGTATGGCGGGGTTCAGCCCCGGCACGTCGCCGCCACCAGTTAAAATTCCGATAATTCCTTTAATTTTCTGTTGTTTCATAAGACAATGACTATTTTAGTGAAAAAAACGAACGAATGTAAACAAAAAGATTGACACTCGCCCGTTTTTCAAGGATGAAGTTGTATATTTGTCGAGTTTTTCTGGTGTATGCTATTTAGCTTATGTTGAATTTATGGATAATATTCGAGTATTTTGGGAAGAGGCGGGCGTGTACGGCTATTTTTTAGTCGTGTTATCGCTTCTATTCCTGATACATATATATTACATCATCTACAAGGCCATCGTGATCCTGCACAAGGAAGGTCGGCCGGCCGGGCAGGAGAGAGAAGGAGTCTCCATCATCATCACTGCCCATAATTGTGCCGACGCCTTGCGGAAAAATCTGGTCGGGTTCCTGATGCAGGATTGCGAGAACTACGAGGTGATCGTCGTGGACGATTGCTCGGAGGACGACACGCGGGAGATGCTGTCGGAACTCCAAAAGGAGTATCCCCGGCTGAAGTGCACGCACATCCACCCGGACACGAAATTCCGGTTCACCAAGAAGCTGGCCATTAACATCGGCATTCTCTCGGCGCGGCATGACATCCTGCTCTTCTCGGAGGCGAATTGTTACCCCGCGTCGTCCTCGTGGGCGCGCGTGATGCAAGCCTGTTTCGAGGAGGACACGGCGGTCGTGGTGGGCTTTTCAAATTACCGGGGGAGCGATCGCCCGCTCGCGTGGAAGCGTTATTTCCGCTTCACCCGCTTCTTGGAGATGTTGCTCCTGGCCAAGTCCCGCAAGAGCGTGCTGGGCGACGGGTGCAACATGGCGTATCGAAAATCCTATTACATGCGCAACCGGGGATTCGCCGGCGACACGCAGTCCTACCTCGGGTACGACAACGACATGGTGCAGGAGTTGGCCAAGTACGGGAAGGTGAAGGTGACCAAAAATCGCGAGAGTTACATGCACGTGGACCAGACGGACCGGGAGATCGGCGGCGCCTCGTACTACTTCGCCAGCAAGGCCCGGTGGCCCTTGCGCTTGCGGGCGCGGGTGGGGATGGGCGCGAGCGTCCGCGTGTTGATTTACCTCCTCTCGTTATTCCTGATTTTCTCGAAAATCCTGCCGGAGTATTTGTTTGTTCTCATCGCGTTGGTATTTTTACTGGACGTGATATCTGTTAATATTTTCGCCAAATGTTTTCTACAACAGAAATTATTCGTAACTTCGTTCGTGGTAAACATCGCGGGATTCGCTTACAGGTGGTACTGGAATGGGTATTCATTTTTTAATCCAAAGAAATGGAAATAGCGAGTAATTTATCGGATAAGGCAGTACATGACTACCAGGTCGTCAGAAAGGCGATCGCGGGAGACGAGAGGGCCTTTACCGAGTTGTTTGAACGATATAAAGAGTCCGTCTTTTTCATGATTCTCAAGATGGTCAACAACCAGACGGATGCCGAGGACTTGATGTTCGAGGCGTTCGAGAAAGCGTTTACAAGCCTCAATTATTACTCCCCGCAATTCGCGTTCAGCACGTGGCTGTTCAAGATCGCCTCCAATAACACGATCGACTTTATCCGCAAGAGAAAGGCGGTCACGATATCCCTCGACAGGGACGAGGGCAACTCCGACGAGCGAGGCTACATCTATAACCTCCAATCCGACTCCCTGACGCCCGAGGAGGAGGCTATACGCAAACAACGGGCTGACTTCATGCGGGAAAAGGTCAAGTTGCTCAACGGGCGCTACCGGAAGTTGATAGAGTTACGCTACTTCGAGGAACTCTCCTACGAGGAGATCGCGCAAGAGCTACAGATCCCGCTGGGCACCGTGAAAGCGCAACTTTTTCGCGCGCGGGAGCTGTTACTGAACATATTAGAGAAAAGCGAGATCGTCGACAAGGAGGAGTATTATTGACCCGCGCGGCTTCCAACAAGAGTTGTTAAAGAAAACTTTTTATGCTAAAAGCGGGGGAACGTAACCAAGTAACGCGTATATTCGCGTCACCTGGTTCACGAAGAGCCATAAAACTAAGTAATCTACCAATTTAACTGATTTGTTTATGAAAAATGTTTCTTTAGGAGTAAACGTGTTGTTATTTATCGCCGTCATCGTGCTGTACGTCCTTCACTTTACAGGCAAGGCAACGCCGGAAAGCGCGGACGCGGGGGCGCGGGTGGACAGGGGAGACGCCCGGATCGTCTACCTGAACATGGATTCCCTGCTGACGAATTACGCCCAGTCCAAGGAGCTGAACGAGGCCTTCCTGAAAAAAATGGAGACGAACCGGACGGACTTGAACCAGAAGGTGAAAGCGTGGACGCAGGCCGGGGAGGAATTCCAGCGCAAGATAGATAATAACGGGTTTGCCACCAGGGAACGCGCCGACCAAGAGTATAAAGACCTGATGCTCCGCAAGGAGAGGTTAGAACAGATGGAACAGGAGATGCGCGAGACCATGCAGCGCGAGCAGATGGAGCTGAACCAGAAGTTGTACAACGCCATCATCGCTTTCCTGACGGACTATAATAAGGAGAAGGAGTACAACCTGATCCTGAGCACCACGCTGGGCGGCAACGTGTTTTATGCCGAGCCGGGATTCGACATCACCCGCGAGGTGGTGGAGCGCTTGAACGCCCGGTACGCCGGGAAGTAATGAGCGAACGAGACATATGATGCTAATCACGAGAAAATGGTTGCCACGGTAAAGGGGTGACCTTTTTTTATATCACGAGGAGATGAAAAATTTTGAATACGCGACAGAGGTGATGGCCGACCCGGAGGAGGTCTTCACCGCGCTGACGAATCCCTTCCAGATCGAGCTGTGGAGCGGCTTCCCGGCGGAGATGAAAGCGGAAGAAGGATTCGTGTTCTCCCTCTGGGAGGGGGATATCTGCGGGGTTAACCTCAAGGTGGCGCCCCCTCGCCTGCTGGTGCAGGAGTGGTTTTTCGGCGAGACGGACCAGCCGTCGATCGTGACGTTGCGCTTGAAACGGGCGCGCGACCGGACGCGGGTGGAGCTAACCCACGCGAACATCCCGGACGAGGTCTACGACGAGATCGCGACGGGCTGGAAAACGTACTACCTCGGGGCGATCAAGGGCCTGTTGGAGATGTACTAAATTGTTCGTAATTTTGGGCGTTGATGTAAAAGTTAAATTTAAAATAGGATCTACACATGAAATTTTTTATTGACACGGCAAACTTGGAGCAAATCAAGGAAGCGAACGACATGGGCGTGTTGGACGGGGTGACCACGAACCCCTCCCTGATGGCCAAAGAGGGAATCAAGGGCGAGGCAAATTGCCGGAAACATTACGTGGACATCTGTAACATCGTGGACGGGGACGTCAGCGCGGAGGTGATCGCCACCGACTACCGGGGGATGATCCGCGAGGGCGAGGAACTGGCCGCCCTGCACCCGAACATCGTCGTGAAAGTCCCCTGCATCGCGGACGGCATCAAGGCGATCAAGTATTTCAAGGGGAAGGGCATCCGCACCAACTGCACGCTGGTCTTCTCCCCCGGGCAGGCCCTGCTGGCGGCCAAGGCCGGGGCGACTTACGTCTCCCCGTTCGTGGGCCGGCTGGACGACATCTCCAGCGACGGCATCGAGCTGGTGGAGAAAATCGTGGACATGTACACGTACTACGACTTCAAAACGCAGGTGCTGGCCGCCTCTATCCGTAGCACGCAACACATCATCCAGTGTATCGAGGCGGGGGCCGACGTGGCCACCTGCCCGCTGAGCGCCATCAAGGGATTGCTCAAGCACCCGCTGACCGATAGCGGGCTGGCAACCTTCCTGGCCGACCACGAGCGGGTGAACGCGTAACGGGGACGGGCCATGTACGTGCGTTTGTTCGAGGATAACCCCAACGAGCGGGAGATCCGCAAGATCGTCGAGTTGTTGCGGCGCGGGGGCGTGATCATCTATCCCACGGACACCATCTACGCGATCGGGTGCGACATCAACAACGTGAAGGCCGTGCAACGGGTTTCCACCCTGCGGGGCGTGAAACCCGAAAAGGCCCATTTCTCCATGATATGCAAGGATCTGGGCGAGGTGGCCGCCTACGCGAAGGTGAGCAACGAGGTCTTCCGGGTGATGAAGCGCTGCCTGCCGGGGCCTTTTACCTTCGTGCTGCCCGGCACGACGAAGCTACCCCACCTGCTCATGATGAAACGCAAAACCATCGGCATCCGCGTCCCGGACAATTTTATCACGCGGGCCATCACGACCGAGCTGGGAACGCCCCTGTTGACCACCTCTGTGAAAGGCGCGCCCGGCGAGGAGGACGAGTACATCACCGACCCCGAGCTGATCCACGAGAAATACCAGCACCTTGTCGACCTCGTGATCGGGGGCGGGTTCGGGAAAAATATCCCCTCCACGGTGGTCGACTGCACGGGCGAACAGATCGAGATCGTCCGGCAAGGGGTGGGCGAGTTGTAGACGCCAGACCAATGCCCTCAAGTTAAGGAATGACACCGGAAGGTGTCAGATGTCGATAACCCCGTGTAAGCCGAAGGCGCAACTCGGGGTAGGGGGCATCCTCTCCTCTCAACCCCGTAGTGGGTTGAATATTTTACGTGCCAACCCGTTGATAAACTCGTTCAACCCGCTACGGGGTTGAGGCGAGAGAGATGTGCCTTACCCCGAGCTGCGCTACGCTTGCACGGGGTTATCGACATCTGACACCGTACGGTGTCAGCCCTTAATTTCGCTATCATTCCCTTAAGTTGACGGCATTGGCCTACTACCGTATGTAGCACGTGCCTACTACCGTATGTAGCACGTGCCTACTACCGTATGTAGCACGTGCCTACTACCGTATGTAGTGCATGCCTACTACCGTATGTAGCATGCGCCTACTACCGTATGTAGTGCATGCCTACTACCGTATGTAGCACATGACTGTTGCAGCTCACCCCTACGGCATCAGTGTGTGATCATGCTGTAGGGGCAAGTCTTGCACTTGCCCTCGTCCCCCAAGGTCATTTGCGATGATTGACGGGGTGTTAATGGATTGTCATATGAAAGGGAACTCAGAGGATAAGGAACTACTAAACGGCTTATCGTTTTGTTACATGAAAGAAAAAAAATGAAAGCCGCCCGGTGATGATGATCTCCCGGGCGGCCTTTGACGCGAAAAAACCTCGTGTTTACGTCCTATAACTTGATGGCGATGCCAAATTCCAGCGCCGCGATGCCGTATCCTAACTCGGAGAAGGCGGCAAATCGATCGCTAAAGTAGTAGCGCACGCCGATAAAGCTGGCGGGGCAAAAACCCGACGAGGCGCCGCCGGTGAGGTTCTTGGTGCTTACCCCCTGGTAGCCGAGCATCAGCCCGGCGTAGGTGTCCAACTTCTCCACGAACTGGTAGTGGAAAACGCCCCTTGCGCCGATAATGAAGAATGACTGTTGCGACGAGGAGTTGATTTTCAATTTATTCGCCGTGTAGGCGAGGTACCCCCCGACCCCGATGGCCGCCTTGCCCCTGATGAAGGAGTCGAGGATCCCGTACTCCCCTGAGATCAGGATAGGCGGGACGGTGGTGGTGTAATTCGAGCCGCCTAAGTAAGACCCGATCCCGATACCCACGTGCCCCACGAAGTCGCGCTTGGCAAAGATCTCTTGCGCATTCGTCGCAGCGATCAAGGCCACGAGCGCGCATGCTGTTAATAATAATTTTCTCATCTTGTCTTTTGTTTTTAATGATTATTGATTGGCTATTTCGCGCGTGTTATTTTTTGTCTCTTCCCAGTAGTTTCTCGTAACTGCCGTCCTGCAGGGCCTTGATCGCCACGCGGAGGGGGGCGTTGTTCTCGTTGACCAGCTTGTAGTACTCGTTTATCCCCCAGAGGTCCCGCGCGATCAACGCTTTCAGGTAGCGTTTTAACTCCGGGATCACGGGCGCGAGCGCCCGCTC
>JAISAV010000054.1 GCA_031266545.1 Odoribacteraceae bacterium
ACGGAAAAGTGGCATTTTGTGCATCGAAGTGGGAAAAAATTCCATACATTTACAACCTCAAATCGATGAAACCAGATGCTGTCATTTATCGGAGAATACACCTGCAAATTAGACCACAAGGGACGCGTGGTCATTCCCGTCGCCGTGCGCAAGGAGCTATCGGAAGCGGGGGAGAGGATTCTCGTGCTGCATCACAACCTGCATCGTGATTGCATCAACGTTTACACGCGGGCGCGGTGGGTGCAGATGCTCGCCGATTTCCAGACGACCTACGCGGCGCTGGACGCGCGCGAGTCCGACTTTATCCGCGAGTTCAGCCGGGGCAGCGCCGCGGTGGAGCCGGACGAGTCGTCGGGCCGGATCCTGATCCCGCGCAAGATGCTCGACCGGATCGGCGCGCGGGACGAGTTGATCCTCGCGGGCCAGGGCGCGCAACTGGAGATCTGGGAGCCGGGGCGGTACGAGGAGGCCGCCTTCTCGCCTGACGAGACCGCGCGGGTGGCGAGCGAGATGTACCAGCGGTTGACGAACCCCGCGTGAGCGCCTCGCTCGACCCCCGGGACGATGACTTGAGTATAAAAGGAGATTACTTAACCATATAATAATTAGCACATGTATCACAAGGCCGCACTCTTGGAGGAATCCGTAACCGGGCTTAACATCCGCCCCGGCGGGACGTACGTGGACGCGACGTTCGGCGGCGGTGGCCACTCGCGGGAGATCTTGCAGCGCTTGACCGGCGGTCGCCTGATCGCCTTCGACCAGGACGAGGACGCGCTGGTCAACGCCCCGGCGGACGACCGCTTCACGCTCGTGCACCACAACTTCCGCTACCTGCGGAACTTCCTGCGCTACCACGGGATCGAGCGCGTGGACGGGATACTGGCCGACCTCGGCGTCTCGTGGCACGAGTTCGACGAGGCGGGGCGCGGCTTTTCCTTCCGCTTCGACGCGCCGCTCGACATGCGGATGAATCGCCGCGCGGGCCGGACGGCCGCCGACGTGCTGAACGACTCGAGCGAGGAGGAGCTGGCCCGCGTCTTCCGCGAGAACGGGGAGGTGGAAAACGCCCGCCAACTGGCCGCCCTCGTGGCGGGCGCGCGGGGCGAGCATCCCGACTGGCGCGCCGGGGAGTTCTTAAAAATCATCGCGCCGTGCGTGCCGCGGGAACGGGAGAGCAAGTACCTCGCGCGGGTATTTCAAGCCCTGCGCGTGGAGGTGAACGAGGAGATCGACGCGCTGAAGGATCTGCTGCTGCAAGCGGGCGAGGCGCTGCGCCCGGGCGGCCGCCTCGCGGTGATCACGTACCACTCGTTGGAGGATCGCGTCGTGAAGAACTTCCTGCGCGCGGGGAACTTCGAGGGACGCGTCGAGAAGGATTTTCACGGGCGGCAGGAGCGCGTCTTCGAGCCGGTGAACCGGAAGGTGATCGTCCCCCCGGAGGAAGAGATCGCCGCCAACCCTCGGGCGCGTAGCGCCAAGCTGCGCGTCGCGGAGAAGAGCGGCATGAACGAAACCATTTAACGTCAACCGGACATGAAAATACTGAAAAAGAGACGACAACGACAAGCCAACGACGAGCGCGACGAGCGGCAAGAGATCCGCGGGGCGCTGGACGAGGCCCTGCAAGAGTTGCGGGACGGCAAGCTGCTCGGCGAGCGGATCGTGCTGCGGAACCTCGGCTTCCTCTTCTTCCTGACGGTGCTGGTCGTGTCCTACATCTACAACCGCAACGCGGTGGAGGCCATGTACCACACGCGCGTCAAACTGATCAAGGAGGTGCAAGAGGTGCGCTACAAGTCGCTCGCCATCGCCACCGAGCTGTCCAAGATCAGCAGCCGCGCGGAGGTAACGCGGCGCCTGCGGGAGGCCGGGCTTGACCTCGAGACGAGCAAGGATCCCCCCGTGGTGTTAAAGAAATAAATCACTCATCATGGAACGAGAAAACGGGTTGAGCTTGCGCCTCGCGGTGATTTACGTGCTACTGTACGCGGTGGTCGTGCCGTTGATCATCGGGGCACTCCTGTACATACAGGTAGTGGAGGGGGAAAAATTGACTGACCAGTCCGGCCCGGTACTCAGAAAACCGGAAGCGGTGTACCCCGACCGCGGGAACATCTGCGCGGAAGACGGGCGGATACTGGTACGCTCCATCCCCTCGTTCGAGCTACGCTTCGACCCGAAACCCGTCCTCTCCGATGCGGTGTTCGACGCCAAGGTAGACAGCCTCGCGATGATGCTCTCCGCCTTTTTCCGCGACAAGCCCGCGTCGGTCTACCGGCAGCAGTTGCGCGCCGCCCGTTACGCCGAGAAGCCCGATCGCGACCTGTTGCTCACCCGCCAGCGCGTGGATCACGAGGGGCTGAGAGAGATCAAGAAATTCCCGCTCCTGCGCCGCGAAAAGAAGAGCAACAAGAAAAACAGCGCCACGTTCGCGAGCTGCCTGAAAGACATCCTGCACGAGGAGCGCGAGTTCCCCTACCGCTCGCTGGCCCGGCGAACGCTCGGCGAGATGAGCAAGGCCGAAGATAACGCGGACAAGCGCCGCCACGGGCGCGTGGGCCTCGAGCTGGCCTACGAGCAGGATCTGGCGGGGAAACCGGGGCTGAAGCGCGACCGGATGATGTCCGGCGTGTGGGTGCCGTTCGTGGAGGAGGAGCCGGTACACGGCCGCGACGTGATCACGACGATCGACATCGACTACCAGTACATCGTCCACGAGGCGCTGGAAAGCCAACTGAAAAAGTACCACGCGAACGCCGGCGTGGCCATCCTGATGGAGGTGAAGACGGGCGACGTCAAGGCCATCTCCAACCTCTCGCGGGGGAGTGACGCGTACGGTGAGGTGCTGAACATCGCCATCAACGACGCGGGCGAGCCGGGGTCGACCTTCAAGGCGGCGGTGATGATGGCCCTGCTGGAGGACAGGCACGTGCGCCCCAACGACACGGTAGACCTCGACTCCGGGAAGTACGTCTACAGCGGGCAGACCCTGCCCGAGTCCACCCCCGGGTACGTCGGCAAGGTGACCGTGCGGCAAGTCTTCGAGCGCTCGCTGAACGGCATCTCGCGGCTGGTGACCGAGCACTACTCCTCTGACCCCAGGAAATTCATCGACCGCCTCTACGGCATGCAACTCAACAAGCCGCTGGGCGTGGAGATATTGGGCGAGAGCGCCCCGCTGATCAAGTACCCGCAAAATCCAGGCTGGTCGGGGATCACGCTGCCGTGGATGAGCATCGGCTACGAGGTGCATTTGACGCCGCTGCAAATCCTCGCCTTCTACAACGCGCTGGCGAACGACGGCAAGCGGGTGAAGCCGCGCTTCGTGAAGGAGATCCGCGTGGGCGACGAGGTCGTCCGGCGCGTGCCCGTGGAGGTGATGAACCGCGCCATCTGCGGGCGGGAGACGCTGGGCTACCTGCGGGAGATGATGGAGGGGGTGGTGGAGAACGGCACGGCGCGCAACCTGCGCGGGACGGCATACGGGATCGCCGGGAAGACGGGCACGGCGCGGATCGCCGACCGCTCGCGGGGATACAGGGACAAGAAATACCGCGCCAGCTTCGTCGGCTACTTCCCGGCGAAGGAGCCGCTGTACTCGTGCATCGTGATGATCGAGGACCCGGATCAGGGTACCGGCTACTACGGGAACGTGGTGTCGGGTAACGTCTTCCGGGAGATCTCGGACAAGGTGTACGCGCTCTCCTCCGTGAAGCACGGCCGCCCGGCGAGGCCGGTCGAGAAGCAGTTGCCCGTGAGCAAGAACGGCTACAAGGCCGACCTGTTGACCCTGTACGACGCGCTGGACGTCCGCGTGGACGAATCCCCGGCGGGCCACACGCCGTGGGTGATGCCCGCCCGCGAGGAGGAGGGGGTGGTGTTGCGCCCGCGGGCGATCGACCTCTCCGTGGTACCCAACGTGAAGGGGATGGGCCTGCGCGACGCCCTCTACTTGCTGGAAAACGGCGGGCTAAAGGTGGGCGCGAGCGGCGCCGGCATGGTGATGAAGCAATCGATAGACCCGGGACGGAAGGTGGCCCGGGGCAGTTATATACATGTTGAATTGAGATAATATGAATTTACATGAACTATTAAAAGGAGTGACTTGCGAGGTGGTGCAAGGAGACGCGGACGCGGGCATCGCGGGCGTTCATTTCGACTCGCGCGAGGTGCGCGAGGGGTTTTTATTCGTCGCGCGGCGCGGCGTGCACGCGGACGGTCACGCGTTTATCGACCGGGCGATCAAGGCCGGGGCGTCGGCCGTGCTGGCGGAGGAACTGCCGGGCGAGCTGGCGCCGGGGGTGGTCTACGCGAGGTGCGCGGACAGCGCGGCGGCGCTGGGCGTCGTGGCGAGCAACTTTTACGGGAACCCCTCGCGGGAGATGACGGTGGTGGGCGTCACCGGCACGAACGGCAAGACGACCACGGCGACCCTCCTGTACGAGATGGCGCGCCTGCTGGGGCATCCCGCGGGACTGCTCTCGACGGTCTGCAACTACATCGAGGAGACGCGCCTCGCCTCCACCCACACCACGCCCGACGCGTTGGAGATTAACGAGCTGATGCGGCGCATGGTGGACGCCGGGTGTCGCTACTGCTTCATGGAGGTCAGCTCGCACGCCATCGACCAGCGGCGCGTCAGCGGCCTGGCGTTCGACGGGGCGATCTTCACGAACATCACGCGCGACCACCTCGATTATCACGAGACGTTCAAGGCTTACATCGAGGCCAAGAAGGCGTTTTTCGACCGCCTGCCCCGGGAGGCCTTCGCCCTGACCAACGCGGACGACCGCAACGGGATGGTGATGCTGCAAAACACGCCGGCCCGGAAGCACGCGTACGCCTGCCGGCAGGTGGCGGACTTCATGGGCAAGAGCGTCGAGCGGCACCTCGACGGCACCCTGCTGTCGTTCAACGGGCGCGAGGCGTGGGTGAAGTTCGTGGGCGACTTTAACGCCTACAACCTGCTGGCGGTCTACGCGGCGGCCCGCCTGATGGGCTTCGACGAGGAGGAGGTGCTGGTGGCGCTGAGCCGCTTGCGCCCGGTGTCCGGGCGTTTCGAGACGCTGCTGTCGGACGCGGGCGTAATGGCCATCGTGGACTACGCCCACACGCCCGACGCGCTGGACAACGTGCTCTCCACCATCGAGGGGCTGAAGGGCGAGGGCGGTCGGGTGATCACCGTGGTGGGCGCCGGTGGCGACCGCGACCGGGGCAAGCGCCCGGAGATGGCCGCCGCCGCCTGCCGCTACAGCGACCGCGTGATCCTGACCTCCGACAACCCGCGCGGCGAGGAACCGGCGGCGATCATCGAGGAGATGCACGCCGGGGTGACGCCCGACGCCCGCGAACGGGCGCTCGTGATCGTCGACCGGCGGGAGGCCATCCGCACGGCGCTGATGATGGCGCGGCGCGGGGACATCGTGCTGGTGGCCGGCAAGGGTCACGAGGACTATCAAGAGATCAAGGGGGTCAAGTACCCGTTTGACGACAAGGAGGTAATAAAAGAAGTATTTCATAAATCGTGAGCCATGTTGTACCATTTGTTTGATTATTTACAGCAGCTTGGCGTCCCGGGCGCCGGGATCTTCCGGTATATCACCTTCCGCTCGGCGGCGGCGATCATCCTCTCCTTGCTGATCGCGACGGTGGTCGGGAGGTACGTCATCCGCTTCTTGCGGCGCCAGCAGGTGGGCGAGGAGATCCGCGACCTCGGGCTGGAAGGTCAGGCGAGCAAGCAGGGGACGCCCACGATGGGGGGCGTGATCATCTTGCTGGCCATCATCCTGCCGGTGCTGCTGTTCGCCCGCCTCGATAACGTTTACATACAGTTGATGCTGATCACCACGGTGTGGCTGGGGTTGATCGGCTTCCTGGACGACTACATCAAGATCTTCAAGAAGGACAAGCGGGGGCTGAAGGGGCGTTTCAAGATCTTCGGGCAGATCGGCCTCGGGCTGATCGTGGGCGTCACCCTGTACGTCAGCGACGACGTGGTGATCCGCGAGCAGGTTCCCGCGACGGAGACCGGCGTCGTCCTGTCGAACGTGGACGACGGCTTCTCGCGGGAGGATACCCACGTGGTGCCGGCGCGGGACGTGAAGTCGACCAAGACCACGGTGCCCTTCTTCAAGAATAACCAGCTCGATTACGCGTGGTTCGGGGCCTTCGCGGGGAAGCACGCCGAGCAGATCGGGTGGATCATCTTCGTCATCGTCACGATCCTGATCGTGACGGCCGTCTCGAACGGGGCCAACCTGACGGACGGGCTGGACGGGCTGGCCACGGGCACCTCGGCCATCGCGGGGGTGACGCTCGGCATCCTCGCCTACGTCTCCGGGCACATGGTGTACGCCGGTTACCTGAACATCATGTACATTCCCAATTCCGGCGAGCTGGTGGTCTTTATCTCGGCCTTTATCGGGGCGACGATCGGCTTTCTGTGGTACAACTCCTACCCCGCGCAGGTCTTCATGGGCGACACGGGGAGCCTCTCGCTGGGGGGGATTATCGCCGTCTTCGCCATCGTCATCCACAAGGAGTTGCTGATCCCCATCCTGTGCGGGATCTTCCTGATGGAGAATCTCTCGGTGGTGATGCAGGTGAGCTATTTCAAGTACACGAGGCGGCGATTCGGCGCGGGGAGGCGCCTCTTTTTGATGTCCCCCCTGCACCATCACTACCAGAAGAAGGGGCTGCCAGAAGCGAAGATCGTGACGCGGTTCTGGATCGTGGGCATCGCGCTGGCCGTGCTCACCATCGTCACGTTGAAGATACGTTAAGCCATGAAGAGATTGCTTATACTTGGAGGCGGGGAGAGCGGCGTCGGCGCGGCGCGGCTGGGGCTACGGCTGGGTTACGAGGTGTTCCTGTCGGACAACGGCCGCCTATCCGACGCGTACCGGCGCGCGCTGGAGGAGATGGGCGCGGCGTTCGAGGAAGGCGGGCATAGCGAGGGGCGGATGGCACGCGCGGAACTGGTGGTGAAAAGCCCGGGCATCCCCGACGCCTTGCCGCTGATCGCGGCCTTTCGCCGGGTGGGGGTGGAGGTGATCTCCGAGATCGAGTTTGCCGGGCGCCACGCGGACGCGGCCATGTATTGCATCACGGGGAGCAACGGGAAGACGACCACGACCCTGTTGCTGCACCATATATTAAGGAGTGCCGGGCTGGACGTCGGGCTGGCGGGCAACGTGGGTAGCAGCCTCGCGGCGCAGGTGGCGGAGGGGCGGCACGCCGCTTACGTGGTGGAACTGTCCAGTTTCCAACTGGACGGGATGTCCCGCTTCCGTTGCGACACGGCCATCCTGACCAACATCACGCCGGACCACCTCGACCGCTACGAGTACCGGTTCGAGAAGTACGTGGACTCCAAGTTTCGCGTGCTGAACAACATGCGGCCCGGCGACCTGTTTATCTACGGCGCCGATTGCGAGGTCGTGCGCGAGCGGGTGGAGCGGGAACGGGTCGCGCCCGTGGCCGCGGGGTTCACCTACCGGGACGATCCCTCGCTGGGCGCATGGATGGAGGGGGACTGGATGGTGGCGCGGCTGGGCGAGCGCCGTTTCTCGATGGATAAACGGGAGATCTCGATACAGGGCCGCCACAACGTGTACAACGCGATGGCCGCCACGCTGGCCGCCCTGCGCGCGGGGGTGAGCGACGACGACCTGCGCCGGGGCCTCGCCACCTTCCCGCGGGTCGAGCACCGGATGGAGCACGTGGCCGTCGTGGGGGGGGTGACCTACATCAACGACTCCAAGGCGACGAACGTCGACTCCGCGTGGTACGCCCTCGAGAGCATGGACCGGCCGGTCATCTGGATCGCCGGGGGCACCGACAAGGGGAACGACTACGAGACGCTCAAGCCGCTGGCGCGGGCGAAAGTGAAGGCGCTGGTCTGCATGGGCGCGGACAACGCGAAATTGATCAGCAACTTCTCCGACCTCCCCGACGTCGTCGACACGCGCGGCATGGAGGAGGCCCTGCGCGCGGCGGTCGCGCGGGCGGAGCCGGGGGACGTGGTGTTGCTCTCGCCTTGCTGCGCGAGCTTTGACCTCTTCAAGAATTACGAGGATCGCGG
>JAISAV010000127.1 GCA_031266545.1 Odoribacteraceae bacterium
TCCGTGGGAGAGGAAAACGAGTTCGTGGAGAAACAGTACAAGCTCTATGCCCCCAAGACCGCGAATGCGATGCTCATGGCAAATAAATTCCATGAAACGGGGGCTTTTGAATTTGCCGAGCCTAACATGTTCGTTTTTAATAATTGGAATAAAAATTAAAACCATGCCTACAAAAACAACCATCGCCGTCGCTTGCCTGACCATCATGATGGCCATCCCCGCTTGTGACAAGGATAAAGAGATAGATCCAGCGAGGTACGAGAGCTATTACTGGAAGAACGGGGAGAAAGTCCAGTTTTGGTATAGGTCAGGGTATCTGCTTTACTTGCTGTATCACGCGGATGACGAGGATAAGATAAAAGAAGAATTGGAAAAAGTGGGCATAGAACTTGGTGAAACAACAGGGTATAGCGATTACTCGGAGCGTCTTAACACGGACATGAGCGGCCCCGGGGCAACGAGGATTACTAATTTCAAGATCACGATCATTCGCGGCGATTATTCCGATCCCGAAAAGGCCGCGAGCGCGTTGTCCTACACGATTTACTGGGCGCCAATCTATATTATACAGCCCCGTGAGGTATATAGCCAACTTGATTACATCCTCGTGAAAGAAACCTTTTCCGTCGTGTTAAAGCCCGGTACAACGCCAGGGCGACTGGAGAAATTGGCCGACAAGTATGCCGTTGAAATCATCGGCCGGGATAACGATGACCCGGATCGCTATTATCTCGTCTGTACCAACCAATCGAAGGGTAACGCCCTTCAAATGGCCAACCTGTTCCATGAAAGCGGCCTTTTCGAAACAACTTGGTTCGATCACGAAGCGGGTTTTATGTTCTAATTTTCAAATCATTAACGATGAAAAGGAATTTATATGCATTAGTCAGCCTCATGTTTGTCATTAGTGGGTGTAACGACATTCTCGACGGACGTGATGATTCGAAAGATGCGTATACAGTATGAAGAAAATACGACCTCATGGAAATAGATAAACTTAAAAAGATATTGCAAGACGTGCTGGACGGCAACACCCGCCCCGGCGACGAGGCGTGGGAACGGGTCTGGGACGACGACGAGTTGCACGCCGTCCGCTTCGCGCTCCTCGAGCTGGGGGAGATCCGCCCGGAAGAACTAGTGACGCGCCGCGACGAGATCTGGCGACGCATCGAGCGCGCCCGCGTGTCGCGGGAACGCCGTGCCCACTGGCGGCGCATGCGACGCGTGGCGGCGGTACTCCTGCCGCTGGCCGTGGCGGGGGTGTGGTGGTGGCTCGGCGAGCGCCGGGTTGATCCGGTGGAGGTGGTGCGGGAGGTTCTCGCGGTCACGAACAACCGCGCCGTGCTCGTGCTGGACGACGGCGAGCGGGTGGAACTCTCCTCCGTCGCGGGCGACACGGTCTGGCAGCGCGACGGCGCGACGGTCACCCTCGACGCCTCGCGGGTCGTCTCCTACCAGTCCGATCACCGGCAACAGGCGCCTCGCTTCAACACGATGATCGTCCCGCGAACGGGCGAGTACGAGCTTCTCCTCGACGACGGCTCGCGGGTGATCCTTAACTCGGAATCGGAATTGCGCTTTCCCGTCTCCTTTACCAGAGAGGAGCGCCGCGTCTTCTTGAAGGGGGAGGGATACTTCGAGGTGGCCCGCAACGAGGGGCGCCCGTTTATCGTGACCGCCGGAGGGGTTGATCTCCGCGTGCTGGGCACGGCCTTCAACGTCAACACGCATGACCCGGAGGGCCGCGTGCTGGCCACGCTGGTCTCCGGCAGCCTGGGCGTCTCCACGACCGGCGACGACGCCCGCGTCCTCCTGCGGCCCGGTCAGCAGGCCATCGCCTCGGGCGAGGGAATCGTCGCGCGGGACGTGGACGTCGCGCTCTACACCTCGTGGGTTCACGGCCGTTTCGCCTTCGAGGGGGCCACCCTCGGGGAGATCACCGGGCAGCTCGAGCGCTGGTACGACGTCCGCTTCCGCTTTGCCGACGAGGGGCTGGACGGGCTGCTCTTCACCGGCATGTTCAAGCGGGAGTACACCATCGAACGGGCCATCTCGATCATCGCGAGGACGACCCGCGTCAAGTTCGACAAGGACGGCGACACGATCACCGTGAGCCGCTAACATAAAACTACCGGCACTCGCGCCAACGAATGCCGGTATGAAATCCGGGGCACGTGCCCCTAATGTATAACTGATAGCACAAAAGTATGAAGAAAAAATGGAAAAACCGCAACGGTAACGTTGGAAGCTACCGAACGAAAACGATGTTAGTCATGAAAATGATGTTTGTATTCACTTGCTGCCTGATCTTCCACCTCTCGGCGGAGGTCAAGGCCCAGCTCGTGACGTTGAAGGTCAAGGACGCGTCATTCACCGAGGTGACGCGCGAGTTGAAACGCCTCACGGGGCGAGAGTTCTTTTACAACCACGAGGAGATCCCCGCCGGGCGTGCCTTCAACCTTGACGTCAAGGAAACCGCGCTTGACGACGTCCTCCGCGCCCTCCTCGGCGAGCGTTTCACGTGGGAGTACATCGACGAGATGGTGGTTATCCACCCGGCGCGTCCCGCGAACACGCCGCTACAACAGCAGCAGCGCCCGGCCGGCAAGGTCACGGGCCGCGTTGTCGACGAGGAGGGTGCCCCGCTGGTCGGCGTCACGATCCTCCTCAAGGGTACCACGCGGGGAGTCACCACCGACGCCGACGGTAACTTCGAGTTGCCCGGCCTCGACGGCAGCAGCGTCACCCTCCGCGTGACCTACATCGGCAAGCAGCCCGTCGAGATCGAGGCTAGGGTCAACGCCTCCCGCCTCGAGATCCGGATGAAGGACGACACCAGCGAGATTGATCAGGTCGTCGTCACCGGCTACCAGACCATTGCTCGCGAGAAGTCCACCGGCGCCGTGACCACCATCACCGCCGCCACCCTCGAGGATCGCTACACGCCCAGCCTCCGCTCCAATCTCGAGGGGCGCGTCGCCGGGCTTACCGTCTACGGCGG
>JAISAV010000184.1 GCA_031266545.1 Odoribacteraceae bacterium
CGCCCGGCGATCACGAGGTCAAACGGGATGGCGCGCAGGGCGCCGGCGAGGGTGTTGGAGGTGGCGAGGGTGTCCGCCCCGGCGAATTTTCGATCGCTGAGCAGGATGGCCCTGTCGACGCCCATCGCGAGGGCCTCGCGGAGGATGGCCTCGGCCTGCGGCGGCCCCATCGTGAGGACGGTGACGCGGCCACCGTGGCGCTCCCGGAGGCGGAGGGCGAGTTCGAGGCCGGCCTTGTCGTCGGGGTTCATGATGCTGGGGACGCCGTCGCGGACGAGGGTGCCGGTCGCCGGGTCGAGCTTGATCTCGGTGGTATCGGGGACTTGTTTGATGCAGACAACTGTGTTCATGTTCTTTTTGATCAGGGGTTATTTCAGGAGGTTGGCGGCGATGACCATACGTTGCACCTCGGAGGTTCCCTCGTAGATCTCCGTGATCTTGGCGTCGCGCATCATGCGCTCGACGGGGTACTCGCGGGTGTAGCCGTACCCGCCGTGTAGCTGGACGGCTTTCGTGGTGACTTCCATCGCCGTCTCCGAGGCGAAGAGCTTGGCCATGGCGGCGGCGGCGGCGTAGGGTTCCTGCCGGTCTTTCTTGAAGGCGGCGGCGCGCACGAGGAGTCGGGCGGCCTGCACCTTCGTCTCGAGGTCGGCGAGCTGGAACTGGGTGTTCTGGAAGCGCGCGATGGGCTGCCCGAACTGCTTGCGTTCCTGCACGTACTTGACCGTCTCGTCCAGCGCCCCCTGCGCGATGCCGAGGGCCTGCGAGGCGATGCCGACGCGCCCGCCGTCGAGGGTCTTCATGGCGATGGAGAAGCCCTTGCCGACCTGCCCGAGCAGGTTTTCCTTCGGGACGACGCAGTCGCGCATGATCAGCTCGCAGGTGGCCGAGCCGCGGATGCCGAGCTTCTTCTCCTCCCGGCCGACGGAGAAGCCGGGGAAGTCGCGCTCGACGATGAAGGCCGAGATGCCGCGCGTGCCCTTGGACTTGTCGGTCATGGCGAAGATGATGTAGAGGGAGGCGCGGGAGGCGTTGGTGATAAAGATCTTGGAGCCGTTGAGCAGGTAATGGTCGCCGGCGTCCGCGGCGGTGGTCTGCTGGGCCGAGGCGTCGGTGCCGGCGTTCGGCTCGGTGAGGCCGAAGGCGCCGATCCACTCCCCGGAGGCGATCCGCGGGAGGTACTTCTCGCGTTGCGCGGGGGTGCCGAACTCGTGGACGGGGGCGCCGCAGAGGGAGGTGTGCGCGGAGAGGATCACGCCGGTGGTGGCGCAGGCCCGCGAGAGTTCCTCGACGGCCATCGAGTAGAGGAGGTTGTCGCCCCCGGCGCCGCCGTGCTCGACGGGGAAGGGGATGCCCATCAGGCCGAGCTTGGCCATTTTCTCCACGGTCTCCGCGGGGAAGCGCTCTTGCTCGTCGATCTCCGCGGCGAGGGGTTTAACCTCCTTCGCGGTGAACTCGCGGATCATCTGGAGGAAGAGTTCTTGTGTTTTCGTGAGGGAAAAGTTCATTGCTTCATGGGTTGTAAGTTATCGGATATGATCAGGCCGGCGCCGGTGGCCGCGCGTACCTCGTCCACGCCGCACGCGGGGTTGATCTCCCGCAGGAGCAGCCCGGCGGGCGTGACCTCGATGACGGCCATCTCCGTGACGATGAGGTTGACGCGCCCGGCGGCCGTCAGGGGCAGGGTGCAGCGTTTCACGATCTTGTGGCTACCCCTGGCCGTGTGCTCCATGGCGAGGATGACGCGCCGGGCGCCCGCGAGGAGGTCCATCGCGCCGCCCATGCCGGGCGTTTTCTTGCCGGGGATGATCCAGTTGGCGAGGTCGCCGCGCTCGTCCACTTGCAGGGCGCCCAGCACGGTGACGTCGACGTGTCCCCCGCGGATGATGCCGAAGGACGCGGCGCTGTCGAAGGTGGAGGCGCCGGGGATCGCCGTGACGTGGCCGCCGCCGGCGTCCGTCCACTCGGGGTCTTCGCGCCCGGCCCCGGGGGGGGCGCCCAGCCCGAGGAGGCCGTTCTCGGATTGCAGGATCACGCGTACGCCCGGCTCCATGTAGTGGGGCACGAGGGTGGGCAGGCCGATGCCGAGGTTGACGACGTCGCCGTCCTCGAGTTCGAGGGCCACGCGACGCGCGATGATTTGTTTAATCTGTTCCTTGTCCATTGGTTGTTTTATTTATTGATTCTCCTGTCTAATTCTTGCGCGACGAACGAGGCGACGTCATCGGCGTAGGTGTTCATGCCGAAACCGGCGTCGTAGCCCAGCTCCTTGGCCAGCTCGTGGGAGAGGCGGGGGCCGCCGCAGACGAGGATCACCCGCGAGCGCAGCCCCTCGGCCTCGAGCATCTCGACGAGTTCCGTGAGGTTCTTCACGTGCACGTCCTTCTGGGTGACGGTCTGCGACACGAGCAGGGCGTCGGCCCGCAGGTCGATGGCCCGCGCGATGAACTCCTCGTTGGGCACCTGGCTGCCGAGGTTGTAGGCCTCGAACATCTCGTAGCGCTCCAGCCCGTGATGACCGGCGAAGCCCTTCATGTTCATGATCGCGTCGATGCCGACGGTGTGGGCGTCCGTGCCGGTGCTCGCCCCCACGACCACGACGGGGCGACCGATCCGCTCGCGGACGAAGGCGTCCGTCTCGCGCATCTCCCAGCGCGTGGAGGTGACCTTGGGGACGCGGATGGCCGTGAAGTCCACGGCGCGCGTGCACGTCCCGTAGCAGTTGAAGAAGGTGAAGCCGCTCGTCAGCTCCTTGCTGTACACGACTTGCGGGTGGTCGAAACCCATCTCCCGCATCAACTGCTTGGCCGCCTCGATGGCCTCCTCGCCGGGGGGGACGGGGAGGGTGAAGCTCAACTGCGTTTTCCCGTCGTTCATCGTGTCGCCGTAGGGCTTGATCTTCTTCAGGTCCAGCGTCCGGTCGAAGTCGTTCTTTTCCGTGGAGTATAAACCGCCGCTCATATCGTTTGTTTTTCAAGGTTTGACAAGTACTCGCGCATCCGCGGGATGAAGGGGTCGAGGTATCGCTCGCCCTTTTCCGCCACGCCGTCGAGGCCCTTGCCGCCGTTCCTCGGCCGCTTGACGTCGGCGAAAAGCCCTTTCTCGAGGGCGGCGAAGAGTCCCTCCCGCTCGATGTCCTCGAGGAGGGCGATCGCGTCGTCCAGCACCGCGGCGGCGCGTCGGCGGATGATGCCGCCCGGCTTGTACTCGATCTCGTCGCCGATGTCCTTCAGGTTGGTGAAGATGTACCTGGCGTTCTCGATCGAGAGGTAGCGGTCGGACATGAAGGGGGTGTGGATGGCCTCCGTCGGCATGCCCAGCAGTTGGATGCCCTGCGACGTCCACACGCCGACGAGGTTGAAGAGGGCGTCCTGCACGTGCCCGCGGAAGATGTTACCGGTCATGAACTTGGTCGGGGGCATGTACTTCAGCGGCGCCCTCGGGAAGATCTCCCGCGTCATCTGCGCCTGCGCCAGCTCGAGGAGGAAGCCGTTCTCCCGCTCCGGGTCGATCTCGAAGGCGTGGCCGAGGCCCATCTGCTCCTCCGGCAGGCCGGCCAGCAGCGCAAGCTGCTCGTTGATCAGGTCGGAGGCGAGGACGGTGTGCGCCTGCTCGACGGCGTCGGCGGTGGTCAGGTAGTTGTCCTCCCCCGTGTTGATGATCACGCCGGCGAAGGCGTTGATGACGCGCGACGTGTACTGGTCGACCAGCGTGCGCTGCATGTTGATGTCCCGGAAGAGGATCCCGTAGAGGGCGTCGTTCAGCATGACGTCCAGCCCTTCCAGCGCCCCCATCGCGGCGATCTCCGGCATGCACAGCCCCGAGCAGTAGTTGCACAGGCGGATGTAGCGCCCGATCTCCTCGCCAACCTCGTCGAGGGCCGCGCGCATGATGCGAAAGTTCTCTTGCGTGGCGAACGTCCCCCCGAAGCCCTCCGTGGTGGCGCCGTGGGGCACGTAGTCCAGCAGGCTCTGGCCGGTGGTGCGGATGACGGCGATGATGTCCGCCCCCTGCCGCGCGGCCGCCCGCGCCTGCACCACGTCCTCGTGGATGTTACCGGTGGCGACGATCACGTAGAGGTACGGCCTCGGCCCCTCGCCGATCGTCGCCAGGTAGCGTTCCCGCCTCTCGCGCCGCCCGCGGACCAGCGCGATGCAGTCGTCCACGAGCGGGCGCAGGACGGCGGCGATGGCCCCGGCGGGCCGCGCGGGCAGGCGGGCGAGCGAGATCTCGCCGCGGGCGACCCGCCCGGCGATCTCCCGCGGGGAAAGCCCGGTCGCGATCATCGCGTTGCCCAGGAAAAAGAGGATCCCCTCGCGCAGCATCCCCTCGCGCCGGATCTCGTCGACCAGCACGTTGGGCAGCGGCACCCCGCACTCGTCCACCCCGTCGATCCCCGCCAGGCGGCACAACGTCCGCTCCACGGCCACGGTCGTGTACCGCTCCACGAACGCTTGCACGTCGTCGGCGATCGTTCGCGCCAGTCGCCTCGCGCGCGCTATCTTCTCGATGTCTAATCCTAATTTACTCATTCGGTATTCTGGTTAAATATACTTTGCTATAAGGTTTCTTAACTTTCAGGCAAGTCTCCCGCTCGGCGTAGGCTCCAGCCTACGTCGCGGTAGAAGCAAGGCTCCAGCCTTGCAAGAATAGGCGCTCTCATGGACATCTTGGTTTTATCCTCCGGATGATCTCCTCGTCCACGCCGAGCAACCTCGCCACGCGCACGGCCTCTTCCGGCACGCGTTCCTCGCCCTCCTCGACGAGGGAGTAATCCATCAGCTCGTGCAACTTGTCGACGGGGAGCGTCCCCTCGATCGCCCGCGCGAGTCCCCTGACCCGCAGTTTGCGGCACGGCGCGCGGAGGCCGCCGTAATGGGTGGTGACCAGCGCCCGCGCCCGGTAACAGGAGAGGAAATCCACGATCGCGTCCACGATGGCGACGCCCTCCGCGGGGTTCGTGCCGCGCGCCGGCTCGTCCAGCAGGACGAGGGCGTCGCTCCCGCCCTTGACGGCCCGCGCGAC
>JAISAV010000210.1 GCA_031266545.1 Odoribacteraceae bacterium
ATACTGGGGAATCCTAACGTGGGGAAGTCCACGTTGATGAACCGGCTGGTGGGGGAGAAGCTCTCCATCATCACGGCCAAGTCCCAGACGACGCGACACCGTATTAAAGGGATCGTCAACGAGGAGGGGTACCAGATCGTCTTCTCGGACACGCCCGGGGTGGTGAAGCCGAGTTACAAGATGCAGGAGTACATGCTCGACTTCTCGCGCTCGGCGCTGGGCGACGCGGATATCGTCGTCTACGTGACGGACGTGGTGGAGACGCTCGACAAGAACGCGGATTTTATCGAGCGGGTGAAGCGGCGCGAGGCCCCCGTGTTGCTGGTGATCAACAAGGTGGACCTGACCACGCCGGCGAGACTGGACGCGCTTTTCGACACCTGGCGGGGGATCCTGCCGCTGGCCGAGGTGTTCCCGGTGTCCGCGAAGGAGGATTTTAATGTGAATAACCTCTACAAGCGGATCGTGGAGCTGCTGCCCGAGGGGCCTCCCTATTTCGAGAAGGACGAGCTGACGGACATGCCGGCGCGCTTTTTCGTGGCGGAGATGATCCGGGAGAAGATCCTGCTGCACTATGACCAGGAGGTGCCCTATTCCGTGGAGGTGGTCGTCGAGGAGTTCAAGGAGGAGGAAAAGTGCGTGAACATACTGGCCGTCATCCACGTGGAGCGGGAGTCGCAGAAGGGGATCCTCATCGGCCATCAAGGGAGCGCCCTCAAGCGGGTGGGGACGGAGGCGCGCGTGGATATCGAGGCGTTCCTGGACAAGAAGGTGTTCCTCACCCTGCGCGTGAAGGTGCTGAAGGACTGGCGAGACAAGGAGAATGAATTGAAAAACTTCGGGTACAAGCAATTGTAGCGCGTGCCCGCTAATCAAGAAAGGAGAGAGATGAGCAATATCGTGGCAATCGTGGGTCGTCCCAACGTGGGGAAGTCGACCCTTTTTAACCGCCTCGTGGGCGGCAGGCAGGCTATCGTGAACGAGGAGAGCGGCGTGACGCGCGACCGGAATTACGGGAAGTCGGAGTGGAACGGGAAGGAGTTCTCGGTGATCGATACCGGGGGGTACGTGTCGAACAGTTCCGATATTTTCGAGGAGGAGATCAACAAGCAGGTGGTGCTGGCGATGGAGGAGGCGGACGTGATCCTGTTCCTGTGCGACGTGGAGCTGGGGATCACGGATCTCGACCAGAGTTTCGCCCGCCTGCTGCGGCGCGTGAGCAAGCCGGTGTACCTCGTCGCGAACAAGGTGGATAACACGGCGCGGCATTACGACGTGCACGAGTTTTACCGGCTGGGGGTGGGCGAGGAGGTGTTCCCCGTCTCGTCCGTCAGCGGCTCGGGGACGGGGGATTTGCTGGACAAGGTGGTGGAGCATTTTACCGTCGACGCGGTCGCGGAGACGGATCACCTGCCCCGGATCGCCATCGTGGGACGCCCGAACGTGGGCAAGTCATCGACGATCAACACGCTGGTCGGCGAGGAGCGGAATATCGTCACGGAGATCGCCGGGACGACGCGCGACTCGCTGACGACGCGGTATAACCGCTTCGGGCACGATTTCCTGCTGGTGGACACGGCCGGCCTGCGCAAGCGGGCGAAGGTGCACGAGGACGTGGAGTTTTACTCCGTGATGCGCTCCGTGCGCGCCATCGAGGATTCGGACGTCTGCATGTTGCTGCTCGACGCCACGCGCGGGCTGGAGGCGCAGGATTTGAATATTTTTCACCTGATCGAGCGCAACGGGAAGGGGGTGGTGGTGCTGGTGAACAAGTGGGACCTGATCGAGAAGGATCACAAGACGACGCTCCTTTACGAGAAGGAGCTGCGCGCCCGGCTGTCGCCGTATGACGACGTCGATATATTTTTTACCTCGGCCCTGACGCGCCAGCGCGTGCTGAAGGCACTGGAGGCGGCCTTCGAGGTGTACGCCAACCGGTCGAAGAAGGTGAAGACGTCGGAGCTGAATAACGTGATGCTCGAGGAGATCGAGAATTTCCCGCCCCCCAGCATCAAGGGGAAGTACGTGCACATCAAGTACGTCACGCAGTTGCCCACGCGGACGCCGGCGTTCGCGTTTTATTGCAACCTGCCGCAGTACGTGAAGGAGCCTTACAAGCGGTTTCTCGAGAACAAGATTCGCGTGCGCTGGAAGTTTACCGGCGTGCCCATCCAGGTGTTCGCGCGCAAAAAGTAGGAGGGGATGGAGCACGACGGGGTGGTGACGCGCGTGACGGGGGAGAACGTCACGGTGAGCGTGGAGGTGCCTGCCTCCTGCGAGGGGTGTCGCGCGCGGGGGGCGTGCGGCCTCGCCGGCGACGGGACGAGGGAGGTGGTCGTCCGGCACCCCGGCGGGCGCGTGGCCGAGGGGGATCGCGTGACGGTGCGGGCCGACGCGCCTCGTCCGGTGTTCCTCGCTTACGTGCTCCCGTGCGCGGTGGCGGTGGCGGCGGTGGCCTTTCTCTCCCCTCGCGCGGGGGAGGTGGTGACGGCCGTGGTGGCGCTGGTCGCGGTGGCCGGTTATTTCTTTTTGCTCTTTTTATGTCGGGATATACTCGCGCGGGCGATAAAGTTCACGATTGTTACCCGGGGAGAGTGAAAAAATGGATACCTTTACGAGCGTTATTTGAAGAGCGTTAAAATAAATACCTTATGAGTAGCACCATTATTTATACTGCCGTTTCGTTGTGTGCCATCGGGATCACGTCGTCCGTCGTCCTGTATTTTGTCGCCCGGAAGTTCCGGGTGGAAGAAGATCCCCGGGTCGGGCAGGTGGAGGAACTCCTGCCGGGCGCCAACTGCGGGGGCTGCGGGCAGCCGGGCTGCCGGGGGCTGTCGGAGGCTGTCGTCAGGGCGAACTCGTTGGAGGGTTTTTCGTGCCCGGTCGGCGGGGCCGCGACCCTGTCCGGTATCGCCGCCGTGCTGGGGTTGGAGGTGGATGCGCGCGTCCCGCGGGTAGCCGTGGCGCGGTGCAACGGCGATCGCGAGCGGCGACCTCGCACCAGCCATTACGAGGGGTATGCCTCCTGCGCCGTGGAGCACGCGCTGTACCGGGGGGAGAGCGACTGCCCGTTCGGGTGCCTCGGGCTTGGCGATTGCGCGCGCGCTTGCGCGTTTGACGCCCTCCGCGTGCCGGGGGCGGGGTTGCCCGTCGTCGACGAGGAGGCGTGCCTGGCCTGCGGGGCTTGCGTGAAGGCGTGCCCGCGGAAGATCATCGAGCTGCGGGACAAGGGGGTGAAAGGCCGCCGCGTGTTTGTCGGTTGCGTGAACCGCGACCGCGGGGTGCCCGCGCGTGCGGCGTGCGGCGTGGCTTGCATCGGTTGCGGGATATGCGTGAAGGAGTGCTCGTTCGAGGCCATTACCGTCGCGAATAACCTCGCGTATATCGATCCCCGCAAGTGCAAGCTCTGCCGCAAGTGCGTCGGCGCCTGTCCCACCGGGGCCATTCACGAGGTGCACTTCCCGCCGAGGAAGGTGGCGTTAGAGACATCGAAAGTTGAAACCGAAAAATAGATACAACGTGCTGAAAACATTTAGACTGGGAGGTATTCACCCGCCGGGGGAGAAGTTGTCGTCGCGGGGGGCGATCGTCCCGCTCCCGTTGCCGGGGGAGGTGGCCATACCGTTATCGCAACATATTGGCGTCCCGGCGACGCCCCTGGTGAAGAAGGGCGATCGCGTGAAGGCGGGACAGCTCATCGGCGAGGCGGCGGGTTTTATTTCCGCCAACGTCCATAGTTCCGTGTCGGGTAGCGTGCTCGACGTGAAGGTGGTGACGGACGCCAGCGGCTACGCCCGCCCGGCCGTGATCATTCGCGTGGAGGGCGACGAGTGGGACGAGGGCGTCGGGCGGCAGGAGTCTCCCGATCGCTACCTCTCGGCTTTTTCGCGGGAGGAGATGCTGGCGGCGATACAGGCGGCGGGGATCGTCGGGATGGGCGGGGCTGCGTTCCCGACGCGGGTGAAGCTCTCGCCGCCGCCCGGTAGCCAGCCGGAATGGTTGATCGTCAACGGGGTGGAGTGCGAGCCTTTCTTGACGGCGGATCACCGGCTGATGGTGGAGAAGAGCCGCGAGTTGTTGATCGGCACCCGTTTCCTGATGAAGGCGCTGGGGGTGGAACGGGCCATTATCGGGATCGAGAATAACAAGCCGGACGCCATCGCGAGGATGCGGGAGGCGGTCGTGAAGCACGCGCTGGGCATCGAGGTGTGCCCGCTCAAGGTGAAGTACCCGCAGGGTAGCGAGAAGCAGTTGATAGAGGCGACCACCGGGCGACGCGTCTCGCCGGGCGCGCTGCCCATCTCCGCGGGGGTCGTGGTGCATAACGTGGGCACGGTCTACGCGGTGTACGAGGCCATCACGATGCACAAGCCGCTGGTCGAGCGGGTGGTGACCGTCACCGGCAAGTCTGTCGCCCGGCCGGGGAATTATCTCTGCCGCGTCGGTACCCCGGTGGCCCGCCTGATCGAGGCCGCCGGGGGGCTGCCCGACGATACCGGCAAGGTGGTGATGGGGGGGCCGATGATGGGG
>JAISAV010000202.1 GCA_031266545.1 Odoribacteraceae bacterium
CCAGCATCCGCCGGGCGACCTGCCCGTCGCGGTGGGGGTCGTAGTTCTCGATGATCCACCGCCGCTGCCGGGCAAATTCCCCCGAGGCGGCCTCGTCGAGGGCGGCGGGGAGTTGCCCGGGGTCGGTGATATTCATCCAGCGTCCCCCGGCGACGGCGTTCCGGTAGGTAATGACGGGCTTGTCCAGCAGCAGGGCCTCGTAGAGGGCAGAGGAGGTGTCGCTGATCACGAGGTCGGACATGAGGACGTACTTCGTCAACTGGTGGTCGTCGACCCACGCGACGTGCTCCTCCTCGTCGCATAGGCGGCGGTACTCCTCGACCCACTCGCTCCGCGTCAGCGGGTGGAGTTTGATCAGCAGCGCAACGTCCCCCTCGCGCACCAGCCGCCGGAGCGCCTCCTTCAAGAAGGGCAAGGAGGTCAACGAGGGCGAGAACGTCGGGGCGTAGAGCGCCACCCGTCGTTTGCCGCTTGCGCGCAGGAGGCGCTCCCGCTCCTCGTCGAAGTCACGGAGGTGCGCGTGGATCCAGTCCTGCCGCGTCCAGCCGGTCTCGACCACCTCGAAATCCTTGTACCTCTCTGCCAGCCGACGGAAGCGTTCCGTGAAGTACGGCCCCTGCGTCAGGTAGAGGTCGAGGTAGTGCCGGATGATCCAGTGCCCCTTCTTCTCGGCGGCGTAGCCGTGGAAAATCTCCACCTTCACGCCGGGGAGGTAGTAGGGCACGATGTTGCCCGGGACGAAGATGGCCTCCGGGGAGAAATCGTGCAGCGCCTGCATGTCGCTCGTCCAGTTCACCTCCCCGCGCAGCGGGAAATCGGGGATGTTACGCGCGTCGACGAACCAGAGCACGGCGTGACGGCCCGTCCTGCTCGCCTCTTCTTGCAGGGGGGCGAGGATGCTGATGGCGTATTTTTGTTCGCAAAATAGGGCAATTCTCATGTTGACAAGTTTTATTTATCCTTTAAACGCCACGCCGGCCGCGCGTTCCAGCGCTTTTCGTCGGTCGCTGGGAAAAGTTTTGCGCAGGGGGAGGCAGAACGCTTGTAGCGCGCCAAAATTATACATAATTTCGCGTACAAAGAATGAATTTATGAAGAAAGTGATCACATACGGTACTTTTGACGTGTTGCACCACGGCCATGTCAACCTGTTACGCCGGGCGAGGGAACTGGGGGACTACCTGATCGTGGGCGTGACCTCCGAGTATTACGACAAGGCGCGGGGCAAGCTGAACGTGAGGAAGAGCCTGCTGGAACGCGTGGGGGACGTGCAGGAGACGGGGCTGGCCGACAAGGTCATCATCGAGGAGTACGAGGGACAGAAGATCGACGACATCCAGCGATACGAGGTGGAGGTCTTCGCCATCGGCTCCGACTGGCTCGGCAAGTTCGACTACCTGCAGGAGTATTGCCGCGTGGTCTACCTCGAACGCACCAAGGATATTTCCAGCACGATGATCCGGGACAAGACGCGACAGGTCGTCGAGATCGGCATCATCGGCAGCGGGCGCATCGCCGGGCGTTTCGTTCCCGAGTCGAAGTACGTGAGCGGCATCGACGTCGCGGGCGTGTATAACCCGCGCGGGGAGGCGGCGGCCGCTTTTCGCGACCGGCACGAGTTGCGCTTCTCCTCGGACGTTTTCGACGCTTTCCTGTCGCGGGTGGAGGCCGTGTACGTGGCCTCGCCCCACCCGACGCACGCGGGGTACATCCGGCGGGCGCTGCTGGCGGGCAAGCACGTGCTGTGCGAGAAACCGATGGTGCTGACGGCGGGCGAGGCCGTCGAGCTGTACGCGCTGGCGGCCGCGCGGGGTCTCGTCCTGCTAGAGGCGCTGAAGAGCGCGTACTGCCCCGGGTTCAAGCGTCTGGTAAGCCTGCTCAAGAGCGGCGCGATCGGCCAGATCAGGGACGTCGCGGCCTCCTTCAGCAAGCTGGTGGAGGGACGGCCCCGCGAGATGACCCGGGAGCAGGCGGGGGGAAGCGTGACGGAGTTAGGCTCCTACGTGCTGCTACCCGTGATCAAACTGCTGGGCGTGAATTACAGGCGGGCCTTCTTCTACTCCTGCTGCAACGAGGAGGACGTGGATATCTTCACGCGGGGCATCATCGAGTACCCCTCCGCGACGGCCTCGTTCAAGGTGGGGCTGGGCGTGAAGACGGAGGGCGACCTCGTCGTGTCCGGGACGAGGGGGTACGCCTACGTGCCCGCCCCGTGGTGGAAGACGGAGTATTTCGAGCTGCGCCACGAGAACCGGAACGACGTGAAAAAGCATTTCTACCGCTTCGACGGCGACGGCCTGCGCTACGAGATCGACGAGTTCCTGCGCCTGATCCGCGACGAGCAGCCCCGCCATTCTTACCTGTTCGCGCCGGAGGAGTCCGTCGCCGCCGCGCGGCTGATCGAGCTGTTCAGGGAGGGCGAGAACACCACGAGGATGGGCTGATTAATCAGTTGAAACGCGATGAACGAAGAATTTTTACAGTACATCTGGGCCAACTCGCTCTTCCGGGACGCGAGCTGCGTGACCACGGGCGGGGAACGTGTCCGCGTGCTCCGCGTGGGGGATTTAAACCGTGACGCGGGGCCTGATTTCTCGAACGCGAGGATCGAAAAGGACGGGGTGATCCTCGTCGGGACGGTGGAGGTGCACCTCGCCGGCAGCGATTGGTTCCGGCACGGTCACCACGAGGACGCGGCCTACGACAACGTGATCCTTTCCGTGGTGGGCAAGGCCGACGCGGAGGCGTATACCAGCCGGGGACGCCGCGTGGACACGATCGTGCTGTGTTACGACGAGCGTCTCCGGGACGAGTACCTCTACATGCAAGGCGCCCCGCTGACGCCCCGCTGCCACCGCCGCCTGCGGGAGATCGACGAGGGCAAGCTCGAACTGCTGCTGGCGGGGTACGCCGTGGAGCGCTTGGAGCGGAAGTGCGACGATGTCTACCGCCTGCTGGAAAGCACCCGGAACGACTGGGAGGCGACCCTGCTCGGCATGATCACCCGCTACTGGTCGGGGAACGTGAACGCGGAGGCGTTCTCGCTGCTGGCACGCGACCTCCCCCTCGCGAAGATCGCGCGGCTGGGCGACTCTCCCTTCCGCGTGGAAGCGCTGCTGCTGGGTCGCGCGGGCCTGCTGAAGGAAGCGGGAGAGGGAGACGAGTACGTCGTCGCCTTGCAGGAAGAGTACGCGTACCTCGCCTCCAAGTTAAACTTGCAGGAGATGCCCGCCTCGTGCTGGCGTTTCATGCGCGTTCGCCCGGTGGCTTTTCCCACCGTTCGCGTGGCCTTGCTGGCGGCGTTGTTCTGCCGGTCGTCGTTTCTTTTCTCGTCCTTGCTGGAAGCCTCTACCGCCGGGGAGGCGGCACGGCTGCTTGACGTGTCGGCCTCGCCTTACTGGGATACCCATTACCGGCCGGGCTATCCCGCCGGGCGACAGGTGAAGAGGGTGGGAGAGATGATCCGGCAGGTGCTCGTGGTAAACGCCCTCGTGCCCTTCCTCTTCGTTTACGGGAAGGAGAGGGGCGAGGAACGGTATCGCGACAAGGCCCTGCGCTGGCTGGAGGAGCTGCCCCCGGAATCCAACCGCATCATGAAGGACTGGAAACAGCACGGCATCACCCCGCGCTCGGCCTTCCAAACGCAGGCCATCCTACAGGTGCACGGGGAATATTGCCTGGCGCGCCGGTGTCTACATTGCAAGTTTGGTCACGAGATTTTCAAGATCATGGGGTGACGCGCCGCCCGCCGGACTCCTCGTGCATGGCGAGCGCCTCCTGCCGCAACGGGTCGGGGAGCGCGATCGCCCGCCGCTCGAGGCTCGCGAGCCATGCCGCGATCTCGCCCGGGCGTAACGTGTAGAGGACGTCGCGGAAGAGGTCGATCTCCCCGGGCGCGTAGGCGTCGGGAGAGGCGCCGCGGAAGGCGTCTAACTCCTCGTCGTCGAAATATTCGATGGTGGCGGCGGGTGGCCGTTGTGTCTTCTCGCACGTTGCGCACGCCCCGCAACAACCCGGCGAGCGGACGGGAGACGTTCCCGCTTTTCCCGGCGGACGGGCGAGGGCAACCAGCAGCAGCGCCGCCGCCAGCACGCCCGCGATCAATATGAGAAGGAAGGTCATTGTCCCTTCAACTGTTCGATTTTCCGGGTTAATTCCTGTAGCTCTTGTTGCTTGCTTTCCAGCGTCTTTTGCGCCGTCCCGAGTTGGGTTTTCAGCGCACGGATCTCCTTGTTTAGCTCGTCGACGCGGGCGTCTTTCGTGGTGGCGTCATGGGTGAGTCGCTCGACCTCGGTTTTTAACTTCCGGTTTTCCCACTCGAGGGAATTTTTCAACTCTGCCAGTTGCTTGCGTGCCTCGTCTCGCTCGGTGACCACCGTCCGCAGGCGTTCTTCAAGGCCGGCCACCCGCTGGCTGCTGGATTGCGCGGCGTACCTTGCCTGCTCCTCGGCGTCCTGTAACTCCGTTTTCAGGGCCGATCCCTGGCTCTCCTGCGCGCGGAGCTTGGCGTGGAGGTCGTCGATCTGCTTCTCCTTGACGGCGTTGTTTTCCGTCAACTGGTGGCGCGTCGTGTTAAATTCTGCTTGTAATCGCTTCACCTGGTCCTCGAGCGCCTCTCGCTCGCCGAGGAGCATGGTGACCTCCCGGTCGGCGCTCCTCTTGGCCCGCGCCAGACTCTCGAATTTCTTTTTCGACACGCAGGACGCGAGGGACGAGCAGATGATGCACAAGGCAAACGCGTAAAATAGTACTTTTTTCATATCATTCATGATTTTTGAAATAACTCGATTGACGCGGGCAAATATAGGGATTTTTTTTAGATTTCCCGAAAGTCACTTATCTTCGCGCCTGATCATAAACGATAACACGAATGTCCTATTGCAGTTACATCGAATCCTTGTCCGGTGACAAAAAGGAGTGGCACAAGCATTACCACGATCATCATTACGGTTTTCCCATCCATGATGATAATGAACTATTTGGCCGGTTAATCCTGGAAATCAACCAGGCCGGGCTAAGCTGGGAAACCATCCTGAAAAAGGAAGCGTCATTCCGGCAAGCCTACGATAACTTTCACGTGGAACGGATCGCCTCCTACGCGACAAAGGACAGGGAACGTTTGTTAAACGACGCGGGTATCATCCGAAATCGCCTGAAGATTAACGCCGCGATAGAAAATGCCGCCACCCTTCTCTCCCTGCAAAAAGAATTTGGATCCTTTGATCAATGGCTGGAACGTCACCACCCGAGGACGAAAGAAGAGTGGGTCAAGCTCTTCAAAAAAACATTCCGCTTTACCGGCGGCGAAATCGTCAACGAATTTTTGACGAGCATTGGCTACCTGCCCGGGGCACATGATGAGACATGCCCTATCTACCAAGAGATCTTGAAACAAAAGCCCGCGTGGACCGCAAAATAGACCCAATACTTCCATCGAGGCGATTAATCGTGAAAAAAGATCCCGGCAGAGGGCTTAATACCGTTAAGTTAAGGTCAAAAAGATTCCGCTCGGCGTAGGCTGGATCCCAATGACATCAAGTTAAGGAAAAGACCGTGTTTCGTGCGAAATATCTCGTGTTTCGTGTGCGGTATAATCACGGGTAAATATCTACCCGCACGACGGGTAAATATTTACCCATTTTACCCAACAAGACGCCCGATCGTCACCCTATAAACAAATCATTATTAGTATATTATAACAATTGGCATTGTTTTTGTATACTCACGTGTAGAAAAATGATTTTACATGGATATAAGACTTATTTTACCCATTTTGGGAATCTTGCTCTCCTCGCCGGGACGCGCACAGCAGAAAACCATGTTGACCATCGAGCAGGCGATCGAAATCGCCCTGCGCGAGAGCTACACCGTCCGCTCCAACGACGAGGCCCGCAACGCCATGCGTCACGAGTATCTCTATTACAAGGCGCAATTCAAACCCCGCCTGGATTTGAATCTCTACGCTCCCTCGTGGGACGAGCAGGTGACGGCGGTGGCGCGGGCCAACGACCTGCCGGTCTACAACTCCACGAGTTCCATACAGTTCGGCGGCGACCTGCGCTTCACGTACGTGCTGCCCACCGGCGGCAATCTCGCCCTGCGGGGCAACCTGTACCACGAGAACCTGCGCACGACCTTCGAGCAGGACTACTCGTCGCTCAAGCGGCAACAAGCGTACAGCCAGTTCGGCCTGACCTTCGACCAGCCCGTGTTCACGAAAAACAAGCTGCGCGAGAACCTGAAAGTGGCCCAGTACCAATACGAGCGCTCGGAACTATCCTTCACCCGCGCGCAGATGGACATCGTCTACAACGTCACCCGGGGATTTTACGAGGTCTACCGGGCGGCTTACGGGAAGCGAATCAACGAGGAAGCGCTCCTCAACGCGCGGGAGGCCTTGCGCGTCGCCCGGCTCAAGTTCGAAACCGGCAACATCCCGGAGGGCGACCTGCTGGTGACGGAGATCAACGCCTTGCAGGGCGACGTCAACCTCTCGCAAAGCGCCGGGCGGTTCGAGTTGCAGAAAGACGAGTTCAAGCTGCTGATCGGCATGGACATAAACGAGGAGATCGATATCGTCGCCGGGATGGACTTCGAGAGCGTGACGATCGACCTACAAATGGCCATCGAGCAGGCGCTGGCCAACCGCCTCGAGGTGAAAGAAAACGAGTATAATATCAAGTTGCAGGAGATCGAGGTAGACCGCGCCCGGCGCGAGCGCGAGATCCGGGGCAACGTCCACGCCTACTACGACTTCACGGGCCTCAGCACGCACGCGGGCAACGCCTGGGAGTTGTTCCGTTCCTCGTTCGACAATTTCGTGGCGCGCCCGCCCAACCGCGGGATCACCTTCACGTTGACCGTGCCCGTCCTCGACTGGGGCCGTGGGCGTAACCTCGTCAGGAGCCGACAGACGCGCCTGGATGAAACGCGGCTAAAGCTCGAGAACACGAACAACGTGATCGTGAAGGAAATCCGCGAGATCGTGCGCACGGTTCACGAGGCCGAGAAGCGCTTCCGGATCAACCAGATCAACAGGGACAACGCCACGAATAGCTACCGCATCTCTCGCCTGCGCTTCGAGAACGGCGATCTGTCGGGACAGGAACTCGCCACGGAACAGGAGCGACTCTCGCAGGTACAGCTCGCGTATATCGACGCGTATATCACCTACCAGCTCGCCCTCGCCGACCTGAAGCGCCGCACCATGTGGGACTTCGAGAATAACAGGAGCTACAAGTTAACCGAAGAGTAAAATTTTAAAACGATAACGACGATGATACATTTAACACATCACGCGAGCCTGACGCCGCCATCACGAAACCTTTTGACGCGCGGCGTCATGATAGCGATCCTCGCACTAACGACCAGCCTCGCGGCCCTCGGGCAAGAAGACGGCATGACGCGGGCCGGTATCCTGCTTGATCTCAAGAAGGCGCGCGCCGACTACGAGATCGCCCGCCAGCAGTTCGAGAACGACACCCGCCTCCACGACGAGAAGGCGATCTCGGCCAACGAGTACACCAAGTCCAAAAATGCCCTGCTGAGTCGCGAGGTCGACTACCAGAAGCTCATCCTGCAACTGGTCGCGCGACAGTCGCGCGTGATCATCGAGCGCGCGGTGAAATACCAGACGGCCAACGGCGAGCGTCGCGTGAAGATCACCCTCAAGAACACGCTCGAGGGAGACGCCGAATACCTGAGCCAGTTCAAGGAACATTTCGACATCTTCACGCCCGAGATGCGCGCCGGGAAGGTCTACAACATCTTCGTCTCGCTGTCCGACGTCTCCGACAAGACGATCATCGGCTCGCCCTACGAGTGCCAGGTGCCCTCCATCGACACCGGCGAGGAGGCCTCCGCCGACTTCGAGCTGCTCAAGGACACCGAGAACCTCCGCGTGACGCTCGACTACAACGGCCGGACGAGCGAGCGAAACGTCTACCTCAAGAAAGACGCGAGCGTCAACGTGATAGACATTAGCTCGATGCAATTCTCGCGGGAGGCCGACCTCGGGTCGAGCGCCACCTACGGCCTGACCCTCGAGCGCTTCTCGACTTCCGACGACGTGTACCGCCTGATGGTGGTGGGATTGCCGCGGCAGGTCTCCCACGAGTTCGTGGACGAGGCCAGCAAGGTGTCGCAAATCAAGTTCGCGCAAGGCGAGAGCGCCAAGAAACTCTCCCTGCGCGTCTACCTGCCCGACCGCGACGACGAGCAGATCCAGCTTGACCAACCGCTGGCGTTCCACGTCCTGACGCTTACCGGCGAGCAGTACACGCAGGTCTCCGGCGAGGATCTCTCTGCCGCCACGCCGGGGCAACTCGCCGCCTTGTCGTGCGGCAACGAGATGCTGGAACTCGTGCCGCGCGGCAAGGGAAAAATCGAGGTGCGCGCCACCAACCTCTATCACGAGATCTCCTCCGGCGACAGCGTGACGATGACCATCACCGCGCGCAACGCCGGGACGCGCCGCCTGGACAACATCAAGATCACCGCCGACAGCCCGCTGAACTGGACGACCGTCATCACGCCCGACCTCATCCGCACGCTCGACCCCGGGAAGGAGACCACCGTCCGCGTTGCCATCCTGCCCCCGGCGGACGGCGGCGTCGGCGCACAGGAGGTGAAGATCAAGACCGAGGCCCTCGCCGACAACCGCAAGGTGGACACCGAGGACAAGACCATCCGCGTGCAGGTAAACGCCCGGAGTTCCGTCCTCGGCACCGTCGTGCTGCTGCTCCTGATCATCGGCGTGGTCGGCGGGCTGGTGTGGTTCGGCGTCAAGTTAAGCAGACGATGATATGAAGGATACATGAATAATTAAATAAATAAGACTATGCTACAAGCGATTGATTTAACCAAACGTTACGAGGACGGGCAGTTGGCGTTAGACGCCCTGAACCTCGAGATCAAGCCGGGGGAAATATTCTTCCTGCTGGGGGCTAACGGCGCCGGGAAGACGACGACCATCAACCTCTTCCTCAACTTTATCGAGCCGTCCGGCGGGCAAGCCCTCGTCGACGGCATCGACGTGACGAAAAACCCGCTGGAGACCAAGCGGCATATCTCCTACGTCTCCGAGAACGTGATGCTCTACGGCAACTTCACCGCCCGGCAGAACCTCGACTTCTTCTCCAAACTGGCCGGTAAGCCCAACCTTACCCGGCAGAACTACTATGACATCATGTGCAACGTCGGCCTGCAGGACGAGGCCTTCGAGAAAAAGCTCAAGACCTTCTCGAAGGGCATGCGCCAGAAGGTGGGGCTGGCGATCGCCATGATCAAGGACGCCCCCAACATCCTGCTGGACGAGCCGACGGCGGGCCTCGACCCGCGCTCGGCGGCCGAGCTGATGCAGATGCTGAC
>JAISAV010000217.1 GCA_031266545.1 Odoribacteraceae bacterium
ACCTTAAGTTTGCAGTTGTAAAAACTGGGGTTAAATTTCCCCGGGGGAAGCCCGGGGAAAGAGCCTCTCCCTCCTTCCCCAACCCCGTGGCGGGTTGAATATCGCTCGGATAACGCCCCGTCAACATGCTCGTTCAACCCGCTACGGGCATAGCCGTCAGGTTAAGGGCTGAAGGCCCGCCATAACCCAGCCCAACGCATCGCGTTGGGTAAAAGAGATACGCCCTTTATCCTGCGCCATGAAGGGGCAGCATATTGAAAATGAGTATATTGCCCCTTCAGGGCGCAATGCGGTATGATATATCCTTTACCCAACGCGATGCGTTGGGCTAGGTTATGGCGGGCTTTCAGCCCTTAAATTGGCGGCATTAGACGTTGCCTAATGTTACTGATTATCGAGCTTTCAACCCTTAGCCTGACGGCTATGCCCGTTAGGGGTTGAACACCTACGGCGTTCAGGAATGGACGGAAAATATTTTCTATTGATATGGATGCCCTACGGGCAAGAACCAACATGCTTGTCGATTTCTATTGATATTGTCCCCCCATAATTCATAATTTAAAAATGTAAACCCCAACGGGCTATCCTTATCCCGAACTCAGGTTATTTCATGGACGCCATCCCGCTGTATCCCCCGCCGTGCTGCCCCGTGTTCCGCCCTCATAATTCATAATTCATAATTGATTCCTCTCCCCATAATTCATAATTCATAATTAAAATTTCGCCCGCCCTATAAAATTGAATTAGAATTGTTCCAGCACCTCGATGCGCTTTTGGATGGGAGGATGCGTGGCGAACAGCCCGCTGATCCCGTTGAAAGCGCTTTTTTTGCGAGGGTGCTCGATGAAAAGTTGCGCCACGTCTTCCCGCGTGATCGCTTCCACTTCCGGGTCGGCGGAGATCTTGCGGAGCGCGCTGGCGAGGGCCTGCGGCTTCCGCGTCATGGCGGCCGCGCCGGCGTCTGCCATGTACTCCCGCTTCCGGGAGATGGCGAAACGCATCAGGCTGGAGAGGAGGTAGCCGAGGGCCGCCGCCGCAATCACTATAATAAGGAGTAGCGCCCCGTTATTTTTTTTACCCCTGCCGGAGGAGTGGATCAATACGCGCGAGGCGATCTGCGTCAGCATGGCGAAGATCCCCACGAAGACGATGGAGATGATCAGCAGGCGCACGTCCCGGTTGCGGATATGGGAAAGCTCGTGCCCGATCACCCCTTCCAACTCGTCGTCGTCCAGCTTGTTGATGATCCCGGTGGTGAGCGTCACGGCGTAGGTGCGGTTGTTAATCCCGCTAGCGTAGGCGTTTAGCGAGCTGTCCCTGATGACGTTGACGCGGGGCATGGTCATCCCCTGCGACATGCAGAGGTTTTCCACGAGGTTGTAGACGCGCTTGTTCTCCTTGCGTTCCAGCGGCCGGGCGCCCGTGGCCGAGTTGATGATCGCCGTGTTGGAAAAATACGCGATGATAAACCAGAGCAGGACGCCCCCGAGGAGGTACGGCATCGCTTGCAGCGTGAGCGCGAGCGACAAGTCCCACGGGTTTACGGTGGTGGTCTCGTCGGGGTTGGCGAACACGACGAACAGGTAAACGACCAGAAACGCGAGAAGGATGATCAGGCACGGGAACAAGCAGAGCAACACCACGGAACGGGTATTGTTGCACGCTTGCTGGGTCTGGATCCCGACGTATTGCATGGGTTAAAACTTGATCTGGGGGGCGGTCTCCAAGTTGGCCCGTTCCGTCCCGAGGTCGAACATGGTCTCCTTGTGGAAGCCGAACATCCCGGCGATGATGTTGGAGGGGAAACTCTGCACGGCGTTATTCAACTCCTTGGTCGAGGAGTTGAAGAAGCGTCTCACGGAGGCCAGCTTGTTCTCCACGTCGGAGATCTCCTCTTGTAATTGCAGGAAATTGGTGTTTGCCTTCAACTCGGGATAAGCCTCGAGGGTCACTTTCAGGCCGGAGAGGGCGGTGGTCAGCACGTTCTCCGCGGCGATCTTCTCGTCGATGCTCTTCGCGTTAATGGCCCCGTTGCGGGCGTTGATTACCCGTTCAAAAGTTTCCTTTTCATGGGCGGCGTACCCTTTCACGGTCTCCACGAGCTGCGGGATAAGGTCGTGGCGTTGTTTGAGTTGCACGTCGATGTCGGCGAACGCGTTCTCCCTGTTATTCCTTAAACGCACCAGCGAGTTATACGCCGAGATGCAGATGATCACGAGTAATACCGCGATACCTAATATAATCCATCCTGTTGTTGCCATAATTGTGAGATTAAAGTTCGGGCAAATGTAACATTTTTTCCTGTTTGTCCCCGTATTTCGCGGCAATAGTTTTCACGGATAAATAAAAACCGTATTTTTGCCCAGAAATGTCGGATTAAAAACACGCGAACGATGTTTGAACATATCAAGATGAAACGGGAGGATTTCCGGGCGACGGTGGACGGGAAGGAGACAGACCTCTTCTTCCTGCGGGGCGAGTCCGGGGACGAGCTGGCGGTCACGAACTTCGGGGCGAGGATCGTGGAGTGGTGGACGCGAGACAGGAATGGCCTCCGCGAGGACGTGGTGCTGGGGCTGGATCACGTTGACAAGTACGTGCACTACACCGGCGAGCGCTTCCTGGGAGCGACCGTCGGGCGCTACGGGAACCGGGTGGCCGGGGGGCGCTTCACGCTGGACGGGGAGAGTTACCAGCTCCCGGTCAACAACGGGCCGAACAGCCTGCACGGCGGCCTGAAGGGTTTTGACCTCGTGGCGTGGGACGCCGTGCAAGAGGACGAGCGCTCCGTGCGATTCTCCCTCTTCTCCCCGGATGGCGACGAGGGCTATCCCGGCAATCTCCGGGTCGAGATGACCTACACCCTCGCCGCGGGCAACGCCCTCGAGATCGAGTGGCGCGCGGAGACGGACAAGCCCACGATTTTCAACCCGACGCATCACTCCTATTTCAACCTGCACGGGGAGGGGAAGGGTACCGTGCTGGATCACGTGCTGACGATTCACGCGGATCAATTTACCCCGGTGGACGCTTCCCTGATCCCCGACGGGCGCTTGCTCCCCGTGGGGGGTACCCCTTTCGACTTCCGCGTGCCAACGCCCGTCGGGGCGCGCATCGCCGGGGAGGACGAGCAACTGCGATACGGGAAGGGTTATGACCACAACTGGGTGCTGGCGCCGCCGCGAGAACCGCTTGATCTCGTGCCGGCGGCCTCCCTCTACGATCCCGTTTCCGGTCGCCTGCTGGAGTTGGCCACCACCACGCCCGGCCTCCAAGTCTACGCGGGAAACTGGTTTGACGGCCTCGTGAAAGGGAAAAACGGCCTGCCACACGGCCTCAACGGCGGGATCGCCCTCGAGCCTCAACACTTTCCCGACAGCCCGAACCACCCGCGCTTCCCGTCCACGGTGCTGCGCCCGGGCGAGATTTACAGACAGAAGTGCGTCTACCGCTTCTCTTGCCGCTAACGCTTTTACTTTAAAATTTCTTACAAGATGAAAAAACGAACTACCTTGAAAACATCCACTTGTCTGCTATTTTCTATCGCGCTATTGACGCTATCGTGCGCCGACAAACCCTCGCTACCGGTCAATTACGTGGACCCGTACATCGGTACCGGCGGTCACGGGCACGTCTTCATGGGGGCCAACGTCCCCTTCGGGCTGGTACAAGTCGGGCCGACGAGCATCCCGCGGGGCTGGGACTGGACGTCCGGCTACCACATTTCCGACACGACCGTCATCGGGTTTAGCCACACGCACCTCAGCGGCACCGGCATTGGCGATCTCAGCGACATCTCCTTGATGCCGGTCACGGGCGCGGTGACGCTGGCCCGCGGGCACGGGAACGATCCCCGTTCCGGGATGTGGTCTTACTTTAGCCGGGCCAACGAGCGGGTGGGGCCGGGATATTACGCGACGCGCCTCGACCGCTACGGGATCGACGTGGAGTTGACGGCCACCCGGCGCGTGGGTTTTCACCGCTACACCTTTCCCCGCACGGATAGCGCTGCCATCGTGGTCGACCTTGTCAACGGCACCGGCTGGGACGCCCCCGTCGAGGCTCACGTTACCCGCCTGAACGAGTACACCATCGCCGGTTATCGCTTCTCCTCCGGCTGGGCTTCCGCGCAACGCCTCTATTTCGTGGCCGTCTTTTCCAAGCCTTTCCGCACGTTGCAAGTCTTCGAGGGCGACCAGCCCCGGGCCGGTGACGTGCTAACGGCCAGGAACGTCTACGCGAAAGTTCTCTTCGACAGCACGGAAGGCGAGCAGATCAGCGTCAAGGTCGCCCTCTCCCCCGTGAGCATCGGCAACGCCGAGGCCAACCTGCAGGCCGAGCTTCCGGGCTGGGACTTTGGAATGACCGTCGCGCAAGCCAGCGCGGCGTGGAATGACGAGTTGAGCAAGATCGTCATCCAGACAAAAGACGAGAGCGTGAAACGCATTTTCTATACCGCGCTTTACCACACGATGATCGCTCCCTCGGAGTTCTGCGACGTCAACGGCGACTACCGCGGCGCTGACGGCCATTGCTACCCAGGCGCGGAATTCGTGAACTATACCACCTTCTCCTTGTGGGACACCTATCGCGCGGCCCATCCCCTCATGACCATCATCCACCCGGAACGGATGGACGACATCATCAACACCATGCTGCATATCTACCGGCAACAAGGCAAGCTCCCCGTCTGGCACCTCATGGGCTGCGAGACGGATTGCATGGTGGGCAATCCCGCGATACCGGTCGTGGCGGACGCCATCCTCAAGGGATATGACGGCTTCGACCTCCAACTCGCGTTCGAGGCCATGAAAAACTCGGCGATGCTGGACGAGCGAGGCATGGATCTGCTCAAGGAGTACGGCTATATTCCCCACGACAAGTATAACGAATCCGTCGCCACCTGCATGGAGTACGCCCTCGCTGACTGGGCGCTGGCGCAAGTGGCACGCGAGTTTGGCAAAACGGAGGAGTACGACTACTTTCTGAAACGAAGCAAGTCCTACGCTCGCTATTTCGACCCCGCGACCGGCTTCGTGCGCGGCCTTAGCTCCACCGGGCAATTCCGCGAGCCGTTTGACCCGTTCGACGCCGCCCACCGGGCAAATGATTACACCGAGGGCAACGCTTGGCAATACACGTGGCTGGTCCCGCACGACGTCGAGGGGTTGATCGCTCTTTTCGGTAGCCGCAAACGCTTTATCGAAAAGCTCGACTCGCTCTTTATCGTCACCGGTGACATGGGCGAAAACGCCTCACCCGACATCAGCGGCTTGATCGGGCAATATGCCCACGGCAACGAACCGGGGCACCATATCGTTTACTTGTACACGATGGCCGGACAACCGTGGAAGACCGCCGACAAGGTGCGCGAGATTCTCTCGACGCTCTACCGCGACACGCCCGACGGACTCTCCGGCAACGAGGATGTCGGGCAAATGTCCGCGTGGTACGTCCTCTCCGCGCTGGGTTTCTATCA
>JAISAV010000032.1 GCA_031266545.1 Odoribacteraceae bacterium
GAACAACTATTACGACGTGCTCGGGCTTAACGGGACGGTACTGGGATCCGGCGTCTCCACGCTCGAGGACTGGGGTACCGACCCGGACTGCTACTCCAGCACGGGTAGCGGCGACGAGAGGTACACGGGTACCCCGGGACTCCTTTTCGACGAGTTGAGCGGTGGCGGCCAGGCCAGCGTGAGCAACGTGGTCGACTTCGGCGCGGGCAACGTACTTGCCTACAACCTGCTGTCACGGAACACTACCGGTTATTTCCCGCACCTCGTTGTCAAGCTCAAGGATGTCGTGCTGGCGGGCGGTGATGATAGTACCTATGGCGGCGAGTGGTTCCTCACCGTCACGGGTGTCGCGAAGGCGACCGCCCCCACACAGAATCTCGATTTCGAGGCGGGCAAGGTCTACAGGATAGTAGACCTGGGCTTCGGCCCCGGTGACCTCTCTTACCCGGAACCGACGGACAAGCAGGTAACCGTCACGGTGGAAGTACAGGACTGGGAAATAGTAGACGTTATCCCTACTTTTTAACTAAACGACCCCGGCGGGAGGGCGGGACGGGAAACCGTCCCGCTCCCCCGGCGGTCATACTTTTTATCATTACAAACCTCGCGTGAGTCGCGGCGCGTCAACAAGAACCGCGCGCGTGGAATTCAAGACAGGTCACGAAAAACAGATCACCGATGAAAAGAAACAGGTCTCGATGGATGGATAGACGCGCGCCCCGCGCGGTCTCTCGCGGGTTATCGCGGGCGTGGACGGGCGCTTTACCGGCGCTCCTGCTCTCGCTCTCCTCCCTTGCCGGGTGCGTGGGAGAAGAGCGGGATGATTGCCCGCCCCCCGGCCCGGGATTTAATATCGCGCTGGAGTTCTCGCTGCCCGGCGAGGACGGCGTCGACCGCTTTCTCGACGAGATTCACTCCGTCGACGTGTTTATCCTCGACAGCGCCGGGGGTTTCTCGCGCCGCGAGCGCGTGGAACGCGCCGCGCTGGAGGCTTATCAAGGGCTACGCCTACGCCTGGATCCCGGGCGATACCGCGTCACCTGCTGGGGCAATAACGCCGCCAACACCGCCTACGAGGGGCTGGCGACCGGCGCCACGACCGGCGGCATCGCCTACGCGTCCGTCGTGGCGGGCGCGACCGGCGACGGTGACCCGCTCTACCGGGCGCCGCGACCGGCGACCACCCGCGCGACGCGGGCGGCGGCGCGGGCGGGCGACGGGCACGCCGTCGACGGGCTGCTCGCGCTGGACGTGCCCGCCACCGGCGACGGCGTCACGCTGCCCGTGGAGTTCTCCGCCGCCCACCACGTCGTGGAGGTACGCGTCGTGGGGTTTAACGGCGGGAACTCGCTGCCGGGCGTCGAGATCGCGGGACTGCCCGCGGGGGACGAGTTGCTGAGCGGCCTCTCGTTGCTGGACGCCTCCCTGGCGACGAGGCGCGTGACCGGACGCAAGGAGGCCGTCGACGACGGTAGCAATAGTCACGCGAGCGTGGCCACCTTTACCACCTTCCGCTTCGCCCTCGATGACCCGGCCGTGATCATCCGCGTGCTGGACGGGGCGGGAAACGAGGCGTGCCCGCCCGTCGTGCTGGCAGACGCGATCGACCCGGCCGCGCCGTCAACAGCCATTACCATATATATCACGATAAACTTTATCAACGCCACCGTCGAGGTCACCGTCGAGGGGTGGGAATCAAACGAGGTACAAAGACCGTGACCGCTCGCGTTAAATGCAAAAAGACAAAAAGATGAAACAGACAAGAAAATTATTCCCGCTCGCGGTGCTCGCGCTATTCGCCGGGGCTTGCGTGGTAAACGTGGAAGACGAGGGAGAACCGGCCCCCGTCGCGGGCGACGACGGGCGTACCGTGACCCTTTCCATCACCGTGCCCGGTCCGGCGGCGAGCCGCGCGATGCCGACAACCGTCGAGGATTCCGTGGAGACGATCGACGTGCTGCTGTTCGACGCGGCGACGGACAAGTTCCGTTACCGGGCGATCGGCACGAAACCCGACGCGACGCGTAGCTTTTCCGTCAGGCTGCCGACGGGCAACTGGACGGTGGTCTTGCTGGCCAACGCGCGGGCCGAACTCGCGAATGCGGGCATCGCCCCCGCGACCCTCCACGATCCGGGGACGAAGTCCCGCGAGGAGGTGCTCGAGAGCATCGTGATGACGCTCGCCCCGCTCGCCGGGTGGAGCGACGCGAAAGTTTTCCCGATGTGGGGATATTATAAAAAGAGCGCCGGGGGGGCGACGACCCTGAACGTGGACGAGTATACTTCCACCATCGACGACGCAATCAACTTGACGCGGGCCGTGGCGCGGGTGGATATCTCGATGAGCGCGGCGGCGGAATTGGTCTTCTCGCTGGAGAGCGCACGCCTTTATAACAGGAGCAACAAGGGGAGCATCGCCCCGCTCGCCGGGCCAATCGCCGCCAACGACGGTTACATCGTGGCGCAGTGGAGCGGCGGCAAGGCCGCCGGGCCGCACGTGCCCGCGGCCTCGACGGAGGAAGGGCCGGTCGTGTATAACATCAACAATAGCATCAATCCCGCCGGTGTGGACGTGTACTCGTACGCGCGGGAGATTTATACTTTCGAGGCGGCAAAGGGCCTGGCGAACACCACGGCGAACACCTGCCTCGTGATCGGCGGGTACTATAACGGTAGCGCGTCGCCCACCTATTACCGCGTGGAGTTCATCGACAAGGACGACAATTACCTCGCGCTGCTGCGGAATTACAGCTACAACGTGAAGATACAGGCGGTCAACGGGCACGGGTGGCCGTCGGCGGACGAGGCTTACCGGAATAACCCGGCGAACATCATCGTGAACATCGTCCCGTGGGACGAGGGCGGGATGAACGACGTCAAGTTTAACGACCAGCATTACCTCGCCGTCGACAAGAGCGAGCTGGTATTTTATTCCGCCGCCAGCGACAAGAGCCTCGTGGCGATCACCGACCTCCCGGCCGGGTGGACGGTGGACAAGACGAAATTCCCGGCGTGGTTAAGCATCGTCGCGCCCGTCCCGGACGGGAACATCGCGCGCGGCGCGGCGAACGTGCCGACCACGCTCGCGCTGCACGCGGCAGACGTGGTCTCTGGCCCGCGGACACACGAGTTCTACATCGTGGCGAACAACCTCGAGAAGATGATCACCGTCAAGCAACTGGACGAGGAGGAGTTCTCGCTGGAGGTAGACCCGTGGGAGTTGACGTTCTACAAGACCCCGCAACAACCGAAAACGATAGCCCTGTCCTCCATCCCGGCGGTCGATGGCAGCATGTACACGTTTGGCCTTGACGTCAAAGGGAACATCGCGTGGACGGCGGGGATCGCCCCCAACATCATCGGGAACACCGTCACGCTCAAGCCGGGCGTGAACGACGGCGGGGCCACCCGCGGCAGCACCGTGCTGGTGACGCTCGCCGGGCCGGACGGCAAGACCGTGACCCGCCCCGTCAACGTGCGGCAACTGGGGCGGGAGATGAACTTCAAGGCGACGCCCGTGAATCCTTACGCGGCAGCGGGGGTGACTGATCAAACCTTCCCCGTCTCGTCGGAGGCGACGTGGAAGCTCGCGACCGCCGAGAGCGACCTCGCGCTGGAAGACAAGCCGGGCTGGTACGCGGCCACGTCGACGGACTATCTCTACCATTTCTCGCTGGCGGCCAACCCGGGGTACACCCTGCGCAACATCACGGTTAACGTCACCTCGAGCCATTCCGACTTCGCCCCGCGGGATTTCAAGATCAGCCAAGAGGCCGTGGGGCCTTACATCACGATCACCGAGCCGTCCAGCCCGTATAACTTCGGCGAATCGGGGATGGCGATAGAGGTCAAGTTCACGACCAACGCGACGTGGACGTTCGCGACGGACGCCACTTACGCCAACGTCATCGCGAACGCGAGCGGCGCCACGGCGGGAACGCCGTACCCCATCGCAGGCGTCGCGCCCACCGCGCCGAAAGACGGTAGCGTCACCTTCACGCCGTCCACCGGGGCGTTGATGGCGGGCACGAAGTCGACGAAAGTTACCTTTAACACCAATCCCGCGGGGAGTCCCCGGGAGATCATCTTTAACCGGGTCGTCCCGGTGGACTTTACCTTTCTCGGTTATAGCTGGGACGGCTCGAGCGCGCCGACCCTCCCCCCGGGCACGCCCCTCGCGGTGGCCAAGGCCGGGGGGAGCGTGTGGATCCATGCCGCGACGAACGTCAACTGGTACGGCACGATAGACGCCCTCGTGACGAACACGCCCGCGGTGACCGTGCCCGCGACGAACAGCACCCGCGAGATGGTGGTTCCCCTGCTGGACGTGGAGGAAGCGTTAAGCTGGACGGGCGACACGGATACCCAAGTATGGTACGGCCACAAGTTGGATAAAATAACCGGTGACCCTGACCCTGATCCAGGTGACTATTTCAACGTGAGACAACAGAAGTACGCGCTCACTGTGGGATCAAGCAATCCAACGTATACCTCCGTGTCCCTGAACGTCCAAACGGATGCCCCGTGGTTTGAACTTACGCTAAACTCGGACAGTGATGGCCACGAAGTTGGACACTTGTACGAGGATGAAGAAGGAACGTATCCGGTGGACCTTGAGACGAATAGTACGGGGGCTGCAAGGCCGATCAATATTCTTAATAAATATACAGGTGAAGTAAAACATACATTTTCACAGCCGTACTTCATGGCTCCTGTTTACATAGATCTGGAGAATAAAGGATGCGTAGGCGGTTATGTGCAAGGTAAGACGTACGTCGGTCAACAGATTTGGGCCGGACCATACAATGATGCGCCCCAAAAAGATGGCGGTATGAACGTTCGCACTACAGAGGGTGCATTCTTCATTGGTATTAAAGATGGCCATGTATCTGCTAGGGGTGGAACCAGTTCGGATCCCAGCCGCGTGGACCTCTGCGTGAAGCAATGAGGTTTAGCATGATAATAACTAAAAAACAATTCTCCGGTATCCACTTCAAGTCTCACGACTCGCGATATAGACAAGTCGCCTTACCTGACGAGGGTAGAAAGAATCTACCCTACTCGAGGAAAATCAAGGGTCAAGATTGATTAGAAAGAGAGAAGAGTTGAAAAAGAGAAAGATAGCGTAGAAATGAAAGAGAATAGAAAAACAAGAATGACGAGAAATCGTCAGGTAAGGGGAGAAAAAATCTGGCAACTCGCTGGTAACCGCGATTTAACAGACTTTCTACCCCCCGCTCGGCGTAGGCTCCAGCCTGCGCCGGGTTAAAAGCAAGGCTCCAGCCTTGCACGATCTACCAAAGCTGCAAGGCCGAAGCCTTGAATCAATTACGAATGACGAATCACGAATGTGACCACGATTAAAAACAAGTTAACCATTAAAACTAACAAAAGATGTTCTGTGTAAGATTCAACAAGATCAAGGTCTTCAACAACTACGAAGGCTTTCTGGGGCTGTTTAACCGCGCCGAGATGCGGATACACGGCCTTGCTTCCGGGGACGCCTCCCGCGTCGCCCGCGTGCTAACGGTCGCCGACCTGTTAGAACTACCCGACGAGTCCTCCCGCGTACAGCGCCTGCTGGACGCCGTCCTCGCCGGTGGACGGGAGTTCGTGCAATCCTGCTCGCTGGCCATCGATGGCGTCAAGGACAACCAGTCGATGACCTTTGGCGAGAGCGGCCTGGTGATCTACCGCTCCGAGCTGATCCCGTCGACGCTTGACGTGCAAATCTGGGTGATCGAGAGTGACGAGGACATCCGTCGCTTTGCCCTCGACGCCGACGAGGTGCTCGACAGCGACGCGTTCAAGGGGTTGCTGACGGCGGCCACGGCGGCGCTCTCGCTAACCAACCCGCTGCTGACGGGCGCTATCGCCGTCGGCGGCGTGACGGCCAACTTGCTGCGGAAGAAGTTGCGGGCCAACAAGGACGACCTGGTCGGCTACTGGCAATGCTCGTTAACCCGGGCGGAACACTACCCGCACGGCGTGCGCGACCGGCAGGACATCCCCGACACGACGGGAAACATGCTGGTGGACTACACGCTGTTTGGCTATGAAAACGAAGTGTAGGGGCAGGGCCTGCCCCTACACAAATTATGAATTATGAATTATGCGGGCAGGGCTTGCCCCTGCCCCAATTACGAATTACGAATTACGATGAACGGGATTCGATCGCGAAATGTTGTAGGGGCAGGGCAAGCCTGCCCGCGGAACCCCCGCTCGGCGTAGGCTGGAGCCTACGCCGGGTTAAAAGCAAGGCTCCAGCCTTGCACGATCCGGCAGACATGGCAAGGCTGGAGCCTTGCTTCTACCGTGACGTCGGCTGGATCGCGATGTCATCAAGTTAAGGGATAAGGTGCCCTGAAAGAGCATTAAGCAATAGCGTGGGGCAACGCCCCACGAATGGTCACCCGGTGGCTAACAAGCAGGCTGAAAGCCCGCGAGCAACACGATACCATAGGGTACTACATATTGCTCACGCCCCGCCAGGGCTTGGTGAATAGCATGATCCGGTTCGCGGGGCGTTGCCCCACGCTATTGCTTGACGGGCTTTCAGCCCTTGACTTGAAGACATCGCGTTGGTGTAATGGGATACCGCGGGGGCAGGACGGGCCTTCGTCCGGAAGCCCGGACGGGGCAAAACCGGGAAAAAACCGGCATCCGGGATCCCGGACGGGGCAAACCGGGACAAAAACAGGCCTTCAAGGAGTCCAGACGGGGCAAACCGGGAAAAAAATGGCCACCCGGGATCCCGGACGGGGCAAACGAGGGGAAGAACGGGTCATCCGGGATCCCGGGCGGGCAATTTCAAGGGAAAGCGCCCCGCCCGGGATCCTTGACGGGGCCAGCGGGGAAAAACGCGACCCGCCCGAACCGGCCCCGAGAGCTACCACCGGGGCAGGCCCTGCCTGCCCGACGACCCGCGGCGCGGCGCCGCGACCCGCCCCCCGGGGTTTCCCGGCGGGGCGCGCGACCAAAACAATTTTTAAAATCTTCAAATGAAAAAAAATGGAGACCAGAATTTCACACTTGGACACGAGCGGGCTGCGTAACGAGGAGCACTTCGGCTACCTCTCGCTCGTCGACGCGGAGTTTAAAAAATGTAACTCCCCGCTGTTCACCTCCCCCTACGCGGGGTTCTTGAACGGCCTGAACGCCTACGACGCGGCGCTGGAACGATCGCGCGGGAGCTTCCTGACCCGCCCGCTGGCGGAGGCCGACGCCCGGCGCGACGCCGCCTACCGCGGGCTTGCCGAACGCGTGCACGCCGGCACGCGACACTTTAACCCCGAGAGGGCCAACGAGGCCCGGCAGGTAGAGGTGATCCTGTCGCGCTATGGCAATCCCGTGTCGCTACCCTACATCCAGGAGAACGGCGTGATGCTGAACCTCGTGCAAGACCTCGACAAGCCCGCATGGCGCGCCCGCCTGGCGACGCTCGACGCCGAAGAGTGGCTCGACGAGCTAAAGACGAGCAACGACGAGTTTATCTCGCTCTTTAGCACGCGCAACGAGGAGCAAGCAGGCACGATGACCGGCCTCGCGCGGGAAGCGCGCCTCGTCGCCACCAGGGCATACCAGGCCTGCGTCACCCGCCTGAACGCGCTCGCGGAGGTCGAAGGCCCTGACGCCTACGCCCCCGTGATCGCCGCCGTCAACCGGCTGGTAGAGTACCAGAAAAACGTGCTCCGCGCGCGCTTCGCGAGGGGAGGAAGGACGGGAGAGACGGAAAACGACGAGCAAGAACCGGGAGTTTAACCATTAAAACGAGGGCCGTGCAAAAGCCCTGTCTCGTCATCGCGAGCGAGGCGGGCCATCCGGAAAGCGTGGATAATAAAACGGATCGCCCCGGGCTTCGCCCTCGCGATGACGGCGCGACGCGCTTTTGACACGCCCTCGTGAATTCCAACACCTGACGATCAATCACCATGAAAAGACGACGCTTTACAACATTAACCGCCCTGCTACTCGCCACCGTCGGCGGCGAGGCGCTCGCCCAGCGCGTGGCGGTAAAAGAAGACTTGCTCTACGCGGCCGGCACGTTAACGCCCAACCTCGCGATAGAGGTGGCCGCGGGCAAACGCTCGACGATAAACCTGCTCGCGGGCTACAACCCATGGAATCACCGCGGCTCGGAAGGAGAAAACCGCAAGATCGCGCATTT